>JANOUN010000400.1:0-2118 GCA_031416875.1 Planctomycetota bacterium
CGCGAACGGCGATTCAAACACCACACTCAGCATCCAGCAGACCCAGAAATCTTTCTCCAGGATCACTGGTGACAGTGCCTGCCGCGTTCCAGCCTCAATGAAGTACTCTGCCCATTCCGCACGTGGCAGTGAAAGAAATGCCGGTTTCATGGTTGGTCCTCCGCCAATTCACGAAACAAGGGCTGCATCCAGACCGCAGCCAGTTTCAGATCTCGCAGTAGCGCTTGCCGCTCGCTGGCGGGCAATCTTTCCCGCAGTCGCGTGAGATGTCCAGCCGTCACATGCTCTTTGCCAAGGTATCGCAGAGCCTGAATCAACAATCCACTCAGGCGTCCGGCTGCAGCCATGTTTCTGGGCGTCGTTTGCCGTAACTGAATGATCAGCTTGCCGACTTTCAAAGTACGACTGGCACCATCCGTGAGGAACACAACCTTCGCGGGAACTTGCTCCGACAGTCCCAGCAGGTTCGCGGCATAGGCCCCGGTCGGCTGCAGTCGTATCTGATCGCGTCCGGCAATGGCTTTCGCAACCGACTCGATTGTTGGCGAGAGTTCTCCCATCATCGGATGCGTTCTGGGGTAATCGTAGACTCCCCGAGCGAGCCTACGGATTGTTCCGTTCCCCGCCAATCGCGACAACGCCTTGTCGATGGCCGAGCGTTCGCCAAGGTCCGTAAACTGGTTCGGCAGGAATACGGAACCACGCCCCGAGCCGCGAATTCGTTTGAGTATGCTTTTTTCAGTGTTATCTGTCATTTGTGGGCTGAATCCTTGTCAGAAAAGTTACCCTGTTTTTCTGACAAGAACAAGTCGCTGATGGTTCGGTTTTGGACTCAACACGCCCCCCGAAAAACGCTGATGCGGAGAAGCCGAAGGCAAACCATTGACTGAAAACTGAAAACTGCCAACTGAAAACTCTCCTACAATTCTCCCCGGAAGGCGCGGTGCTGGAGTGAAGCGAAGAGCGCGTCCAGCTCCGCCAGCGACGCGCGGTGTGCCTTCTTCAGCGTCTCCACCCCCGTCACTCGGCGAGCGAATTTTCGCTGCAACTCGTTGTGAGGAACGGGAATCTTGATCGCCGTGATTTTAGACGGAGATGTGTGCTTAACTTTCGTACCGGTTGAACTTGCCTGAATCTGGTTGCGGACTGCCGGGGTATTAAACAGATGAAACAAGAACAGCCGTTCTGCGATCGGTCTTACTTCGACCAGCCCCAGTCGTTGATTGTGAAGAAACTTATTTGCCTCCGGGATAAGTATGGGACTCCCCAAGAGTCCCGGTGCTTGTTCAGTCATTGCTACCAGCAGGTCATCTTTGTTCAGGATGTAGCTGGCTGGAATCGCGCCGACATAGTATTTCTGTTTGTCGCCTCGGTCGCGGTATCCACCCGCTTCGTGGAAATTGCCCGGTGTCAGTAATGTAAACTCACCGGCTTCGGCGAAGTATTCGCTTTTGAATGCGAAGCCATGCTTGACGGAGAACAGGTTTCCCATTGGCTTGATGTCCCATCCCATCGGATTGGTGGCAGGGTCGCCGAAGAGGTCGAGGAAGAGGGATTGGGTGAGGGAGTCGAGTTGGGCGAGGGCGGCGCGGCGCTTGGCTCGCAACGCCTCCGCTCGGTCGAGCACCTCCGCAATCCGCCGCTGCTCCGCCAGCGGCGGCAGCGGGATTGAAATCGCGGTCAGGCTTTGCCGCGTGATCTGTGGCTGGGCCGTTCCTGAAATGGCTTGGGCAAGACTTCCGCTCCGCAGCGCATAGACCAAGTATTCAGCACTGCATTTCGATTCATCCAAGTCATCAAGGGCCATTGCATTCCCCGTGACGTATGATTTTGCCTCACATACATTTATCGTCCCGCACGTTGCGCCGCGACAGGTGATCAGGACTGTCGGCTTCTCGTGATTGAATTCGGTGTAAAACCCAATCTTCCCGTTTGCTCCATAGACCGTATATCCTTGTTCCACAAAAGCGGTTTGCGGAATCGTGGGCCACTGCTTTGGATTGCAGAAGTTGAAGAGCGAAACAACGGGCCACGAGGTAACGACGTCGCTCACTTCAGCAACCCGTTCAATTCCTTCATGCCCTGCTGAATCTCTGCTTCCAGTATTTCGAGTGCCTG
>JANOUN010000401.1:0-2168 GCA_031416875.1 Planctomycetota bacterium
CTGTCCGGGTCCAGCAACTGACGAATCCGCATCGCAGTCGGAACGTAAAAGTGGTGTTCACATTCCGGGCAGATATTCAGATTCTGCTCAACCTGCTTGCGAAAAATGGTCGCACTACAACCGTCGCAACGCAGCCACAGACCCTCAGGGACTCCGCGTTTTGGTTGCTTCACAACTTGCCTCGTCGATGTCTCAGTATTTTCGACTGTGCTCATGAACCATTCTCCCTGCTACCCACAATCTGTACGGAATCGCAGATGGAACTGTCGTCACCAGCCATAAAGCTGGCAGATTCAAACGTGTTGCACTGGATTATCTGTATCAGATCTTTGGACTCTTCGCCACACAAACATGCTGCTTTGCTGGGCCGACGATGCTGAAGTGTGCACCGAATTACCGTTGCCAGCGGCTCCGGAGCGACGATGGCAAATGTCTTGTACTTGCGGAGGGCCTTCACCAGGACACGTTCCAGACGCTGACACGCATCTGAAAGTGTCTCACCTTCCGGCGGACAAATCTCAGTGGTATCTTCTTTGGCGGATCGAAAAAGGCGAGGAAATCTCTTGCGAATGTCAGATTCCGGCAATCCCTGCCACAGGCCCTGATTGACGTTTTTCAGCTCATCCAGTTCCTTAACCTTTGCTCCAGCCTGCGTTGCCGCGACGGCGTGAGCAGTCCCGGCAGCCGGATCATCGGGCGAGGTCAGAACCGCTTCGACTTTTACGCCGCTGGCCTGCAGCTGGCTGACAATTTCGCGAATCTGTTCCTGACCGCGTTGGTTCACAGGCATATCCAGCGTGCCCAGAACCCGATGCTGATCATCATAGTCCGTGCAGCCCGCTCGAATCAAAACAACCGTAGACATAAAATTTCGTTCCTCAGCAACCCGACCGCGTTCCGCGCGCGATCTGTTGAAGTTCGGCAATCGCCGTGGTGTAACAAGGTTCATCAAAGACGGAACTGCCTGCGACAAAAACATCGCAGCCAGCCTGGGCACACTGACCGATCGTGGATCGGCCAATGCCCCCATCGACGGAAATAATCAGGTCTTCGCCAGCCACTGACCGGGCATCCCGGATCTTAGTGACGACATCTGGTATAAACTTCTGACCACCAAAACCCGGATGCACGCTCATCACAAGAAACAGGTCGCATTCCCGGAGAAATGGCTCAGCAGCCTTAAATGGAGTGCCCGGGTTGATCGCAAGTCCAGCGACGACCCCTTTACGGCGAATCTCACGCAGCAGCGATACAGGTTCCGGCACAGCCTCCAGATGGAACGTGATCGCTTCGCAGCCGGCCTTGATGTATTCGTCCAGGTATCGAGCTGGCTCAGAAATCATCAAATGGGCGTCAAACGGCGTGTTTGTGAGCGGCCGCAGCCGTTCAATCACCATGGGTCCGTAGGAAAGATTGGGTACGAAATGCCCGTCCATGACGTCCAGGTGCAACAGCGCCGCTTCCGCAGAATCGAGGAGTTCGATTTCACGGTGAAGATTGCCGAAGTCACACTTGAGCATTGAGGGAGCCGTAATCGGCCGCCGAACCTTTAAGTGGCTCAGCATCTCATCGCGAGTAACCATTAAGAACTGCCGCAAACAGGAATGGAGCGTCTGATAGAAAGGTTTTTCAGACAGGACCCGCGACGCACAATGCTCGTGGTTGACGCTCCCGAACGTTCCCATTGGAAGCCACAATTGTCTGGTTATCGTGTTTTCATGTCCAGTGAAACGTTTTGATTCCGCTCATCCCGAATTTATAACTGGCTGTATGTTCAGTAATTGTATCACCAAAGCGCAGGTTCTGCCAATTGGAATGGTTACGCCATGTGATTATGGGCTCAAATGTTCAGTGCATGCTGAAGCCTGTACTCCAACGAAAGCCCCGTATGATGGACATTCATGTCCGTCGCACAGCCAATCAATGCCTTCGAAGTTGAGACCTTCCGTGCAATGGAATCTTGCCACCAAGTCGTGTTTTTCTGTCATATCTCGGACAAGAATGTCCAAGGTACAGAAATCACGAATCAACATTGCCACGTTGCCTTTGCAACGTTTCAAGGTACTCCGACGTAAAACCCGTTACTTCAAATGGGCCCGATTGAAACCCTATCGTTTTTAGCTTTACCCCAGGGAATTCAGTTTGCGATATCCGCAAAGAGATCCGGC
>JANOUN010000402.1:0-11890 GCA_031416875.1 Planctomycetota bacterium
ATGATGATTCTTTATCGAGCAACGCTGAAAACTGTGCGTCCGTGGGTGCGGAGAATGTATCCAAATTCCCGCCGACACAAAACTTATCGTGGATCAAGAAGCTGCAGAAATAGATCGATGGTGGGTGCGTTCTGAAATCACATGATCGTGTCGATGAAAGAAAACGGATCAATTGGAAATACCACGCTTGTCACGTCGGCAATGGGCTCGTGATGTGCGCTTGACGTACGAAAAGTCGCGAAAATGGGAGGTTTACGCAGATCTATCCTTTGAAAGGTTGTGAGAGAAATCTGTGCGCGGGACGCCGAAACCACGGTTCGCTGGAATCGACGGGGGTGATTATGAATTTTTGTTGACATTCGGCACCGCAGACTCAAGAATCCCCCTCCGGACGGATTCGGAACCACTTGCTGTAGAATTTGGACTTTGGGCCTCTCACCTTTCTGTCAAAAGAGCTGATTGCCGCGACAGACTGAGTTGAGCAAATCCAGACCAGGCAAGTACTTCAGGGAAGGAGGAAACGAAATAATGAACAGATTTGTGCAACAGGTTTGCCCCCCACTGGAGCTACTGAATGTCGACTTATTATGTGGAAATCGAATCCGGACTTGAATCACTCTCAGAAATTGAGGGATATGAATTCCTCAGTGATCTGGATGCTGGATTTGAAGAAGAACTGCGATCTCTTGGTGTAGACCCTGCCGCTCCGACGGCCGCCAAGCCTGGTTCAGAAGAAAAAGTGATGATGCTCGCGGCCCGCTATGCCGCTGGCTTGCCCCTTTGGCATTCAGACGACTGTTATGACCACGGTCCCGGCAGTGTCGGAAACCTGTTCGTCGATGATGAATTGGCTGCAGACAGTGTCGAAGTCTTCGACGTCGCCTGATCCGGGAATCGCTAACCCTAAAAACTGAAAACGCCGCAGCAACATTCGCTGCGGCGTTTTTTTGTTTGGTGAAGATGAGCCAGATTCGACTCTGGGATTCCTGTAGCTTGGACATTCATGTCCGAGTCCGCACAGCAGAACTTGTTGCAAATGGAAAGACTCTGGTGGTGCAGCCAACTACTGCTTCGACTGCGTTTTCTGGTTGCGGACGGACATGAATGTCCATCCTACAGAACAGCCATCCTACAGAACAGCAATCCAATCCTTTCAGCCCGCAGAACCGGTCAATTGGGCTCGATCGAGGCATGGGGATTTACGCCCAGCGGGTCCTGAATTGCCGCCGCTGCCGCCTTTGCTGAGCCAGGTTTGCATGTGGCGAACTCGCAACACCTGTTGATTTGCATTCCCTAATCGATCCCGATCGCGATGGCTGGATGCTGGAGATTCATTGTGCCGATATCACTCGATTCCATCCTTGCGTCTGATCGTCTTCCAAGTCTTCCGGAAGTTGCCGCGCGTGTTGTGGAAATCGCCCGAAGTCCGGAGCCGGACTTTGATAAAATGATCGAAGCCATTCGCGCTGATCCAGCAATTGCCGGTCGCATCCTGAAAACGGCAAACTCAGCATTGTTGGGAATGCGCACCCGGGCCTCGTCCATTGAAATGGCCGTACCACGTCTGGGTTCGACAATGGTGCGCACGCTTGTGCTGAGCTTTTGTCTGGCGGAATATCAGAACCGAAACTCTTTGAATCTGCGACCGTACTATCAGCAGATCTGGCGGCAATCTCTGATGCAGGCCGCCACGGCGGAGATGCTGGCCAATCGTCAGGAAAAGCGGATTGATCCTGCCAACTGGTTCCTTGCCGGACTGGTTCAGGACATCGGCCGCCTGGCATTACTCCACACCTGCCGCGACGAATATGTGGAACATGTCCTCGAAGTCCATGACGATCGTTCGGAACGTCAGCGTGAACAGGAATGGCTGGGATTTACGCACGTCGAAGTCGGCCTTGGACTGTGTCGTCGCTGGAATCTTGACCCGGAAATCATCGACGCCATCGCCGTACATCATGCATCAGCTCATCGCGTCGTACCATTGAAATTTGTCTCCAGCGTTTCGTTGTCCGCAGCACTGATCACCGCCGCGCATGTGGCAGAGTATCTGGAAGTAGTCAGCCACAATCTGAGCTGCAGCAGGGAACACATCGAACGCATGCTGATGCAGGTGTTCGCGATGCGACCAAACGACATTTTTCGAATGCTGGGTGAAGTGGATCAGCGCGTCGGTGAACTGAGTGCCGCGTTCGGAATCGATGTGGGTCGCGTGCCAGACCTGGAACACATTCTGTCGGAAGCTCAACGCTTGCTGGCGGAGATTGCCGTCACGTGTCAACTGCGTCTCGTCAATGCACATGTTTCAGTCGGACGGGCGGAACGCATTCGCATGGCCGCTGAAGAGCAGGTCGAAACGCTGCAGGACTCCGTCTGGCGCGATCATCTGACTGGCGCATTCAATCGCGCGTGGCTGGGGACGGCGCTCAATTCAACGATTCAGCAGGCCCATGAACACCGTGTTCCGATCGGACTGATGTTTGTGGATATTGATGGATTCAAATTAATCAATGACACGGAAGGCCATCCTGCCGGCGACCTGCTGCTGCAGCAGGTGACTGGCATTCTGAAGGAATGTACTCGCCTGACAGATTCGGTAGTGCGGTATGGCGGCGATGAATTTGTGATTACGCTCAAAGATGTCAACGCCGATATGCTCACACTGATCGCCGATCAGATTCTCGATCGTGTCCGCACCGAGCTGACGTCAGCCGAATTTGATCGCGCGGTCAGCTGCAGCATTGGTGCCGTGCTGTATGTGCCACAGGATTCCACTGTCATTCGTGCCGATGGTCTGATCAAAGAAGCCGACCGCGCCATGTACGAAGCCAAACGTCGCGGCGGCGACCGTGTGTATATGGCAACCTGCGAAGCCGGCCAATGGGAGTTGGCTGCGGTGTAAGGGACGGCGCTATTTGCCGTGGCCCTTCGTTTGTGGTCAGCACCAGGCAGCACTCTCAAAGCCTCAAGCCGCCCAGCTGGCGCACGGCTTCGTACGCCACGGTGTTGGCGGTGCTGGCAAGGTTCAGGCTGCGAACAAGATCGCGCATGGGAAGCTTCAGATTCCTGGCAGGGTTCTCGTTCAGAATTGAAGCAGGAAGACCTCGGGATTCACTGCCAAAGAGCAGCACGTCGCCTGCTCGAAACGACGCCTCCCAAATCAGCCTTGTGGCTGTTTTCGTCAGGCACCAGACCTGCGCATCCGGCACGCACTTTCGCACATCGTCCCAACTGTCAGCAATTTCCCAGTCGAGATGTTGCCAATAATCCATGCCCGCCCGTTTCAGCGACCGGTCATCGACCCGAAATCCTAACGGACGAATGAGCCATAACTTGGCACCGATCGCCACACAGGTGCGACCAATATTGCCGGTGTTCTGGGGGATCTCCGGCTGATATAAAACCAGATGCAATAACGGCAATGATGGATGGATCGAATCAGGGCCCCGATTTTCACTACTTGTCATAAGCGCCCAGCCGGAATGACGAATCACTCTGACCTTTCATCTGATCCACGCCCGCCAGGCGAATCATCAACAGCCGTTCCGTTGCAGCACTGCCGGAGAGAGGTTCAAAGAACAAACGGCCCGAGTTCCATGTTTCGGATCGTTGCTGACCGATGACGACAATGTCTCCGGTGTGGAGCCGAACGGTGAACTGCTGGTCGTAGAGCGGTACAATGTTCTGCCGCACGGGAAGTTGCTCCATCGACCCATTGATGCTGAGCCGCGTTGTGTTGGCTCCAAGATGAATCTGAGGCAGCACGCTCAACTCGACCATATCGTCCGTGAGTTCTTTGACCGACACTTCCATGACGCACCGCAGCCCGGATTGATCGCGGAGCAGGGCGAGTTCCGGAAGTTCTTTGAGTGGCAAACTGGTCGAATCGAGCTGACTTTGTACCTCGATGAGACTTTTACTGTTCTGCATGACGCTGAAGGCCGGTCCCATTGCACTGAACTGATCATGCATGTGTGAATCCGGCGACGCCTGTCCTTCGGTGGATCGCAAAGCCGCCAGGGCTTCTCGTGCCAGACTTTGCAGAGCCCACGGAGCTGTTCCACTTGCGACGGCGACCCGGAATCCGCTTTGGTTCAGCCGCTGACGCCGATCCGGTGCCATGAGCCCGCTCTCATCCAGTTCCAGCCATACGTGTTGACGAATTCGCTCATCATGTGCCGGCCTTGTCACAATACTGGCTTCCAGCCGTGCCGTGTTGAGTGTCGGACCATCGTCCGCTTCCGACTCCTTCCCGAACCATTCCCGGGGCGAGGCGATGCTGCTTGACCCCTCTCCGTTCGCCTGAAACAGCGCGCAGCCCGGCAACAACAACATGAGCGTTGCCGCAGCGAGAGCTGGTACGTGTGCCATAGCGACATCTTTGTGCAGGAACCAAACGGCTGTATTCGCCGTCGCGAATCTGAGAGGTTTTCAGTAATCTCCGTGGACCGGGAATCGTCGAACCGTACGGCAGACGTCCTTTTTGAGTCAACGGCAGACTCGGGGAGACGTGTTTGAACTGGCAAATTGCGAAGAATTGGAAGACAGTGTGCAGGGGTGCAGCGAAGGTACTCCGGCACAGATTGCCGAACGGATCTCAAATCTCTTTCTACAGACACTGCTGATGACCAATGAGAATTCGAAACTCTCCCGTCTGCGCATCGGCGAAGGACACGATACACATCGCACCATTCCTGGACGACCACTCATCATCGGCGGCGTACATCTCTCAGATGCCGATTTTGGACTGGACGGGCACAGTGATGCCGATGTGCTGCTGCACGCGGTGATCGACGCATTGCTGGGTGCCACAGGGCAGGGCGATATCGGCGAATGGTTTCCGCACACCAGTGACGAATGGAAAAATGCCGATTCGACGAAACTGCTGGATGCCGTATTACAGAGTGTTTTAAAAGGTGGTTGGAGAATTATCAACCTCGACTGTACCATTCATGCAGAACGACCTCGCATGACATCATGGAAACCGAAGATTCGTATCCGGCTGGCAGAGTTGTTGAATCTGTCGACCGAGGTTGTCAATGTCAAAGCAAAGTCTGGTGAAAGAGTTGGCCCCGTCGGACGCGGCGAATCGATCACAGCAGATGTCGTTGTGTTGCTGACGAATGAAACGGTTTAGCCTGAGCCAGCGGCAAGCGGGCTGTTGATTTAATACCAACCCGAAGCGCCAGCGAGGCAGAAACGGCTGAAGTCCTCGCTGGCGCTTCGGGTTGGTATGAACATGAGCCGCAAAAACCACTAACTCAACAGACCGCAAGGAATGAATCGAATCAGGCTCGCCGCTGGCTCGGGTCAAACGATCTGACTTTCAGTTTCAATAAGCGGTCACAAATTTCACACGGAGGTGAGCATGGAATTCACCGTACGTTCTCAAAACCTTGTTCAAAAGCAGACGCGATATCTGGGCATCGATCCGGGTCTCAACCGTACGGGCTACGCGCTGATTGAACGCACATCGCGCGGGCCGTTCCTGCGGGAAGGCGGCGTGATTCAGTCCACGAAGTCCTTGAGTCTACATCAGCGCGTGCATGAGATTGGTTGTGGGCTGCGTGAAGTGCTGGCCGAACTGAAGCCGGAAATCGTGGCGATTGAGCAGGTTTTTTCGAACGCCATCAACGTCAAATCGTCACTGTTGCTGGCACACGCGCGTGGAGCAATTCTGATGACGATTGCCGATGCCGGCATCCCCGTGATTCACTACACTCCCGCTGAGGTCAAACGACTTTTGACCGGCAGCGGAAAGGCTCCCAAGGATCAGATGCAACTTGCGGTTCAGGCGGCACTGAGACTCACGAAGCTGCCCGAACCAAACGACGTCGCCGATGCTTCCGCGGTCGCGTTGTGTCTGTATCATTCTGTGCGTTTTGCCGCGTAGCGTTGGAAAAGGGGTCAGGAACCAATAGCCAGATGGCCCGAAGGGTGCTTCGCACTATTGGTTCCTGACCCCTTTTCCAATCAGGAACCAATAGCCAGATGGCCCGAAGGGTCCTCAGCACTATTGGTTCCTGACCCTTTTTCCAATCCAACTGACATTTGAGGTGTTCTTTGATTACTCGCGTGACTGGCCTGCTTGTGGGTCTGAACGAAGTCTGTGCCACGATTCGCATCGGTGGATTTGATCACGAAGTCTTATTGCCTGACATCGTCCGTCGACAATTGCAGTCGAAGGTGGACACGGAAGTCAGTCTCCGTACGATTGAATATCTCGAAGGCAATCCGCAACAGGGACGACTCACGCCGCGCATGATCGGGTTTATGAACGAAGCGGAACTGGAGTTTTTTGAATTTGTGTGCTCGGTCGATGGTCTGGGCGTTAAAAAAGTGCTCCGCGCCATGGTGCGACCAGTGCGTGAAATCGCCACTTCGATCGAAGAGAAAGACGTTAAGACGCTGAGTACGCTCCCCGGCATTGGCCCCGCCATGGCCGAACGCATCGTCGCCAAACTTCGACGAAAGATGACGAAGTTCGCTCTGATGATCTCCGCCCGCATTCCGGACGCACCGGACAACGCGTCCGACCTCATGTCCGAAGCCTACGAAGCACTCGTCAGCGTTGGCCACAGCCCGCAGGATGCCCGCGACCGTATCGAGACCATCATGGAATCCGGCAAGAAACTCAAATCCGTGGAAGATATCCTGGCCGAGATCTACCAGCGGCAAAAAAAGTAGGCATCTTGTGAGCCTGGCTGATGGGACTCATGGGACTCATGCGACTCATGCGATCCGCTGAGCGATGCAACCTCGCAGTGCAATGGTGCCGCATCGCCCCGGCATCAGGCGAATTGTCTCCGGAACAACTGCGTCACACGCGACGACAAATAACTGCGTGCGAAATTTCGCGTCCTTGAACGCGGAATGCTCCACGCAGGGCGTCAGAATGCCAGCGTAAGATTCAATTGAAATCTTCGATATCGGAATCTCACCACCGCAGTGCAGCGTTTTCCAGACCGCCTCTTTGATCGTCCAGAGCGTTGCCAATACATCAGATTCGCGACCTGACTGCCGATCGCACCAGGCTCGTTCATGCGGATGTGCCGCCACCTGCCGCAATGCTTCCACTCGAAGTGGTTGAGCCACTTCGATATCGACACCCATCGGGAACGCGCGGGTTGAAATCGCGACCGCCACAGCGTTTTCGGAATGTGAAAGACTAATCTGAGGCCAGTGACCGACTTGGGGTGACAGCAGGACGGGGCATCCTTTGGAATCAGAATCAAACTGAACGCGTGCGGCGGCGTCACCCAGTTCACGTTGCAGCACCGAATGCACGGCCCGACGACTGTTAACGAACTGTCGCTTCTTCGCCTCTGGCCGATATTGCTGCCATCGGAGCTGATCACGAGCACTCAGTTTCGCTTCTGCCAGTGCATTCTCCGGACGTGCAACAGGATCGCCTGATTCGTCGTCAAAGTACGCCAGCCACAGCCGACAATCCGGAAACACTTCCACTGGATCAGCCAGATACATCTTCGTTGGTCGCTCCGCTCTCAGATACCGCATTGCGTCGCGCGACATGGCAGAAACCATCCGGCAGCTCAAATGTGCAGAGACTGTGCACAAGCGTCTCGGCAAATCTCTGAGTGTCGTCCATCGTCAAGAACCGAGGCGATGATCGAACTGTGAGTGTGATTTTTCTGTTCGCTTCGCAAGTCGCAATACTCACCGGAACGTTATCGGCACACGGCGCAAATCCGGTTACTGTCGCAAGTTGCAGGTTGCCGGAAATCGGCATCCCGTCCTTCCACGGGATGAGTCGCTTTCCGCCTCGCGAAACATCTCCAAGACACGTCCATTGCATCGAAGGTATAAAAAAGCCGAGGCGCCGAAACATGTCAATTCCACCGGGCATTTTCGACGCAGTCACCAGACCTTTGACAAATTCCACCCCGACATAATTGGACCGCACATAAGTCATTTCGTCATGAATTCCGCGAAGAATGGCCACGGGGTTCAAACATTCGGCACGCGGTCGGCGCATAAAGGCAATGCCAAACCGATTTGTCGCCGACAATGAGCGATCGGATGGCATCCGCAGGTCGATCGGATTCAGAACGGTCACACGATGCAGGTTCGACCCAGGCGGCGCCAGTTTCGCATATGTGCTCATGGCACATACCATCACCAGCTCATTGAGCTTCACGTTCCACGCCGTCATCCGCTCGCGAAGCTGGTCACGCTGTGCATCCGACAGAATGATTTCGACGCAGTGACTGGATGTCGCGTCCGGTGGCAGGCCATCACTTCGCTGAGCAACCGCCCAGCGCGACGTGCGGCCTCGAATCGTCGCCCAGATATTGAGCAGCGATTGCTTCAGACTGATCGGAGCAATCGCCGCAGGCTGCGGGAACACATGCCGTTTCGCCAGACGATCCGGATCAACCACCGGAAGTTTCAAAGGCGAGCCGGTGACTTCGCAGTGATACAGATGAAACCAGTCTGTGATCACCTGTCGTATGCCGTTCCCGTCGGTGGCTGCGTGATGAGCGTCCATAAAGACCTTGACTCCGTCCTCCAGGACGACGATCGACGTGTGGAGTCCGCCAGATTGTGTCAGATCAATGAATCTGGTTACCGTCCCGCTTTCCAGTTCAAAGACAGAACCGGACCGGCGGCTGATGACAATCGGTTCCGGTGTGCCCGACACCCAGCACCACTGTCGGTTGATTTTCTGAAGTCGGCAACTGAGCATCGGATGTCGCTCAATCGCCCGCTGCAGCGTCTGCACATACAGGTCTGGCTGGCATTCACCGGTGAGGCGCAGCACGACCCGAATCACCATCGGCGACCGTGGCGTGGCACATTGCAGGAGAAATTGTTCCAGCGGTGCCAGCGGTAACGGTTCCATCACGCGTTGCTGATCCACGAGCACACCTCGTGCATCAGAATGTTTCGGAGCATCAGACGTTTGTACTGGTACAACCACGAAAGCAACCTTTATTGTGAGCAGTTGGAGCACCTGCTTCAGCCCGCCGCAGCGTCCAATGCCAGCGCCCTGAGCCTCCACACCAATGCCCCATCCTATCACAGATCGGTAACGAGCCATTTAAAAAGCCGTCTGTGGAGCATATTTTTTCAGTTCCATTGAAATCGAAAAACAGCCATCAATTGCTTACGGCATTGGAGTGCCCTGGTCCGGTCCATGAAATGTGACGGGGGAGTAAACAGGAGCTCGCGACCGATAGCTCGAACCGGTCAGGCCTGGTCTGATGGAAGCCGCTGCGGCTCAGAAAATCCACAATTGGCTGATTGCGGGGACCGGAAATGAAATCCGCTTCCAGGTGTCGACAGTCGCATCCACGCATGTATTCAAGGATCCCAAACAGCACGCCTTCCTCCACGCCTCGTCCAAGGGCACGGCAACTGATCAGGGGAACCTGATCGAAGCCCGCAGAGAGTCGACGCAACGGCCATCTGTCCAGGTGAATCCCACTCGCGACAGTCATCACTGAAAAAGTCGGCAAGACTTCGTTGACAGACAGCCTCAACGCAGACGGGACAGCTCTGCAAACACTGCGACCGAGAATCAAGCTTTCAATACCCAAATGGGCCGAAGGGGAATAGGACCACAGAACGACCCATCGCAAGCCATGCACGCAGAGGAACGAACTGGCGAATGGCAGCGAATAAACCAGTCTCTCTCGCAGATACAAGGACATCGCCGGATAGAATTTTGTGATGCCTTCATCCGAACTGACTCGCGGCACCTTTCGCAGCCCCCGATACCAACGACGGCTCTGCACATCCAGCGGACAGATTGTCAAAAACAGCAGCAACCAGATTGAGACGTCGCTGTTTGATTTCATCTTCATCCAGTCAGGCTTTTAAATTGGGGCTGCGCGGCTCAAAAGCGTCATTGTTTATTGTCTTTGGGCGCTGCGAACGCCAGGATCAGAGCATATACACGTTTCACTGCTACCCATATTGTTGCAAGGGGACGCTCGTTTTAGTCTTCAGAGGCGGCATTTTCGTTTAACGGCAAGGCGCAGGCGAAACGCAGCAACGACGCCTGCGGCTTGCCGTTAAACCCGGATTATTCATGTATCGCCCGACACTCGTCGTAACGCATCGATGGAAAAGGAGTTACGGCTATCTTGCCCAAAACACCACGCAAAATCAGCCGCCACGCGCTAGCGTCCGGTTCTCCCGCAGCGCAGCAAACCGTGAGCTAGCGCTCAGCGGCTGATGAATAATCCGGGTTAAACGATCAAAAACGCCACGCCGCAAGTGACGGCGGGGCTCCCCCACACTGAACACGTCTCCCGGAGAATTCTGTGATTCAAACCGGAACACCGGCGATACTTGATCGCGGCGTATGACGGAGCACAACTGGCTGGCGTCGTGCCCTTCTTTCCGGTGCAGTTTTCCCTTGATGGAGTACGGCTGGCTGCTTCGCAGGCCAGCTGGCTGAGTGTCGCTCCGGCATTCCGGGGACAGGGAGTTGCCGGAAAAATGATCGAAGGTTCACGAGCCCTTCATCGCGAACTGGGGTTGAAATTCCAGCTCGGGTTCGCGTACTACGGTCATCAGTCATCACAAGCCCCAAAGTTCTGGCTGCGATCGCAGATTACGACAACCGCCACAATCCGCAAAGCCGGATTCTGGGTCTGGGTGCTCGATTCGCCCCAGGTAATCAACTGGAGTCCCAGTTCGTTTCAGCGATGGGTCACCAGACTGACTGCGCCATTCTGCGGCGTCCCCCGAATTCAATCCCGCCCCAACCTGGTCATCCGTCCTGCGGAGCCGCGAGATCTGCCACGCTGCCTGACGCTGGCCGATCAGTCGACAAAACACTGCCGACTTAAGCTCGAATGGGATGCAGATTCATTGAGCCGTCAGCTGGGACTTCACGGATTCAATCATGCGCTCGTTGCCGAAGAAGACGGTGAACTGCGCGGGTGCATTACGTTTTACCTGCTGCCAATGTTCGGGCGCACGGAGGCAATGTATGGATTCCTGGATCTCGTCCTTGTCTCCGGACTTTCCGGATCCGCGCGGACCGAACTGCTGAATTCAGCGTTGTTGCAGATGAAACAACACGGTGCCGTCGCAGCCCTGAAGCTGCGCGTAGGAGATTATCCTCGCAGCCTGTTTATGAACATTGGCTGGTTGCCTCGACTGTCGGATTCTCACGTACTGGTCACCTGGGCTGGCGAGCCGCAGTCGCTGCCGTCTCTCAGCCGGATCCACGTTCTGTGGCGTTAGCGTGTCGTCACGGCTAAGAATTTGGATTGAGTCTGTAGGCCGCAAAATCAAGCATTGCCATCACACTCGCGGTCTGCCCCGTTATTTCAATCTTTCCCGCTCTTTCGCCGGGTCAGATAAAACCACGCGTTTCGTAAGACATTCCGAGTGCTGAACGAAAAAGCACCAACCGTGTAAAAGAAATTGAGGCAGGTCAGAATGGTCGCTTTCGGAGTCCCACACGCATAACAGTTGGACAACTCCGGACGAAACCGAGTCTTGAAATGGGCCATGCCTTTTGTATTGTAAAAGGGGTCGCCAAGGTGATAGGCAACGACCAGCCCCCAACGAACAAGCGGGCTCGTGCGTTTTCCTTTAAATGTATGAGTGCCTTTCCAGGGCAGCATACAAAGCGACGCATCCTCAACCCCTTCGGCTTTGAGTGCATCCATGATCCATTTGATCAGAAAACAGATCGCTCCACGAGGGGCATCCTGATGCTTGCGGTACATTTCGAATGCCCAGCCTTTTCCTCCGCGCATCGGATTGGCAACGACAAAGGCCTCCACTCGCATTGACTTTGGATCTTCGGCAAGGAACAGCCGGCGCCGGCCGAGATGTTCCGGCTGAAGTCTTCCCAGAAGAAAACTCATTTCTGTTGAATAGACCCGATCCCTGAGGTCGTCCCGCT
>JANOUN010000403.1:0-4375 GCA_031416875.1 Planctomycetota bacterium
AGCCCGTTCCATGCAGTCATCTGGTTCTGAAACCTGGATGACTTGAATCCACCCGGGAAAAAACCACTTGTCGCATCACCGCCGCCCGGAGCAGACTTCGCCTTTTCCGCCGCCCGCAGACTGTCCTGTATGGCTCTGACAAAGATCCTGGCGTGTACTTCTTCGGGCGAATGTCGGGCGAGGAGCATTGCCGCAGCCATCACGTACGGATGGTCCTGTTCCTGCGCCAGTTGGTCCGGGTCAATCACAAACTTTCGAAGATACGCTTCCACCTCCGGACTCGGCTTGTCTAAACCAACATGCTGTTGAACGAAATTGAACACTGGATCGTATCCACCAGAACTGTAGTTGCTGAATGAGGGGTATTTCTCAGCACTCCACTTTCCAGAATTCAGTTCCCACAGCTGGATAAGTTGAAGCGTCAAAGGCTCGCTCGCTCTCAGTTTTGAGTCCAGCGGTTGAGTCATTCCGAGATAGGTTCGTTCCTGCGCCGGGCCGACGCCAAGCGTCTCCGCTCCGGACAGCAATCCCTTCAAAACGAACTCATGCACTGATGGCTGGCGGTCAATGAATCCATCAATGATCGCAGGCAAAGTTTCATCAGCGTTCAGCCCGCGCATCGACCTGATGGCCGCAACCGAGAGTTTTGCACGATCATCAGCGTCCCTCATCGGATCTGCATATGGGTATCGTGCAATCAATTCCAGAATTGCATTTGCCGCTTCCCGGTCATGTTCCCCCCGCCCGAGAACTCCAATGGCATCAAGGGCTTGCGTCAATTCCACTATGCTGCGCTCCGTCTGAATGACCTGCAGCCATTGATCGAATGTCTTACCGGCGTAGAGAGGTTGGGCGGTGTCAGTGCTGGGTGGATTCAGGCTTTCCGCTGCACGCCTCGCAGCCGAAAGGGCTTCTTCTTCTGCAATTTTCTGGTCAGTATAGAGCACACTCTTCATCTCGTTCCGAGCTGCGCTTGATTGTTTTTGCGCCACATCAATGCTGTCCCGGAACCTCCTGACACGAGGATGATCATCGCCCAGCTTGCCGGCCTCCATGTTCAACGAATCCTGCAGTGCGTCAATTTTCCTGAGTAGCTCCGCGTAGCGATCCTGGAGCCGCTGGAACTCAACCTGGCGAATCGGGTCCAATATGATCTGAGCGACGTCCGGTGTGACCGATGGTCCGCTGAAGTTCGCTGACTGCGACGGCAAGAGATCGTCTATATTGACCGATTCCGCCGAATTATTGGCAGCGATGGCAATCGGCGTGGACTCCGCATTCTCAGAGATTCGTGCAATCCACTCGCCTCCGCGGCTGAGTTCAAATTTGCCGGCGACGAGTGTCAGCGAATCGTATTCTGCGGGCAGCACGATTTCGTACGAACCGCTGCGGAGTGTGACCTTGTTTTCACCGGTCAACAGTGTCATCTGTTTGACCGTATCCTTTCCCTGCCGGATTTCCACCGGCACGTCAGACGTTGCACATTCAATGATCAGCGTGCCTGTGTCGGTCTTGATCCGGATCACGATGCCCGCTGCAATGACAAAGAGAATGCCCAATGTAGCCATCACGCTCCGCGTGATGAGCCTTCTGGGTGGCCACGTGGCGCTGGTCTCCCTTGACGCCATCGGAACATCCTGGATCACGGCAACAGCTTTTGGCATCCCGCCAATGGCAGCTTCAGGCTGGTGGCGAGTGGGCTTCTTGAATTCCACGGGCCTTGACGAAGGTTCATCACTCAGAGAGTGATGTCTACTTTGCATGGCTTGCTGCGTCAGTTCGGCAAGGTGATGACCGGCGCAGAAAGGGGCGACGGCTTGAGCGACCTCCGCAGCGGTCTGAAAACGTGAAGCCGGGTGTCGCAACAGCATGCGATCGACGATCGCCACGACGTCATCAGGCAGCGCTGGTTGGCGAGTTTTCACAGACGGAGCATCCACGGTCGCCAATGCCTTCATCTTCTGCAACGGAGTTCGCCGCTCCGATGTGTCGTATGGGGCTGTGCCGGTCAACAGCTTGAACATCGTCGCGCCCAGGCTGTACACATCAGCTCGGGCATCGACATCGTGGCTGTCGTCCGCTTGCTCGGGAGCCATGTAGTCCAGCGTGCCCATCAATTGCCCCACGGTCGTGAGTTCATCAACGGCTTCACTGGCGGCACCAAAAAGGGCAAGACCGAGGTCGAGAAGTTTCACAGTCGCAGTCTTGTCGCGGGTCGAGCCACTTTTTCCATCCTTCGGCGAGACCTCCATCATCAGATTACTCGGCTTTACATCCCGATGAATCAGGCCCTGATCGTGAGCATAATGCAATCCAATTGCGGCTTGCCGAATGACTTCACAGGCGCTGGCAACGTCCATCGGCCCGGTCAGTTTGATCAACTGAGACAGGTCAATCCCATCGACATAGTCCATGACAAGGAAGTGCGTTCCGTCAGCTTCCCCGGCATCGGTGGCTCGCACAATCGCAGGATGATCAAGTCTTCCAATGGCTTTCATTTCGCGCTCGAATCGAGCAACAGCGTCGGGATCTCGCAGTCTGCGAGATGGAAGCAGTTTGATGGCAACTGGTCGCTGTAACCTCGCATGAACAGCCTTATAGACCGTCCCCATTCCGCCATGACCCAGCGGTTCGAGCAATTCATAGTCACGAATCCATTCACCGGTGCTCGCGGTTTTTTCGGCGTTGCCAGCACCGCTCCAGGGATTGGCGATTTGTTGCAGCGCGGCCTCGGCAGGAGTCGCAGCCGCCAGTGCAACGGCTTCGCCTGCCGCTTCTCGCACGGCGGCCAGCATCGAATCGTCCGTGTCGTCAAATCCCGCCATGGTTTCTTCACAGCGCGCACAGGCGGAAAGATGTGCGGCAATGGCTTCCGAGCGATCCTCGTCGAGATGCCCCAGGGCAAACGCTTTCAGATCCTGTTGATCAATGCAGGATTCGATACCCATAATGACACCTCGTTGCGGTTTTGAACTCAAACGAAAAATCTCGTAGCTTGGACATTCATGTCCGAGACTTGGCCACTCAACGCCCCATTGGTTTAGGACTTGCGTTCCAGAAGTACCTTCGCATCGACAACGCTGCATGGCCATGGGACGGACATGAATGTCCATCCTACAAACAAAGATTCCAGGAGCGCGACAGCATTTTCGCAAATGCCTTGTTTTGAACGGGGACTGCGATTCCCGTAGCTTGGACATTCTTGTCCGAGTCCTTGCCACTCAACATCTCATTGGCAAAGGACTTTCGTTGCACAAGAATCTGCGTATCAACAACGCTTCTTGGCCATGCGACGGACATGCATGTCCATCCTACAAAGGTGCTTCCCCAAGCACCTGCCGCAATCGGCGAAGGATCCGGGATTTTGTTTGGCGGACCGAGTTGGCCGTGGTGCCGAACTCAGTGGCAACCTCAGCGGTGGCGATCTGATCCACAGCGGCTCGCCAGAAAATCTGCCAGGACCGGTCCTCGAATTCGCTGCGAACGAGGTTTAGTCCTCGTCGATACAGCTCATTCATCGCAGACTTTTGAGTGTGTTCATCCGGATCGTCGGACAATGCCTGAGCCAGTTCGGCAAGTTTCTGCCATGCCTCAGTGCCTCCGACACCCTGCACGTTCTCCGCGCGGTGCCGAAAAAAGCGAGCCAGGTGATTGCGTGTGATGACCCACAGCCAGCCTCGAAACGAGCCACCTTGATCACTGCGATACCTGGCAATCGAAGTTGCCACTCCGGAAAACACTTCCTGCAGGACATCGGCCGCATCATGTTCGCTGAGTCCCTGCCGTCGAATCCAGTACAGAACCAGCTGTCCGTAAAGATCGACGAGCGTCTGCCAGGCATCCGGATCTCTTGCCGCAATCCGTGCCAGCAGTGTTGGAGACGTGGGACTGAAGGATGACTGTGCCGAAACCGCAGAAGTCATTTGGCGACCACTTTCTCACGAAACTGCGGCAGGTAGTCGCGCCACAGCTTCCATTCATGACCACCCTCGGTTTTGACGTAATCAGATTTCACACCAGCGGTTCGTAGTTGCTCGACGAATTTGTCGTTGCGTTCCAGCAGAAAATCCTTGTCGCCGATCGGTATCCAAAGATGTCTCAGGGTGTTGGCTCCAGGATCAGTGCCGGACAATGACGGATATTGCTGCAGCAAGGCTGGTGTTTCCATCTCCGGCGTCGCAGCACTGAAAGCTCCGATCGAAGAGAACTTGTCGATATTCCTCAGTCCCGTATCGAGAGCATGTCCACCTCCCATCGACAAGCCGACGATCGATCGTCCGGCGGCGTCAGTTCGGACATGGAATCTTTCTTCAATGTATGGAAGAAGATCTTTCGTGATGTCTTTTTCGTAAAGATCGTTGTTGCGTTGAAAATA
>JANOUN010000404.1:0-2549 GCA_031416875.1 Planctomycetota bacterium
GGTCCAGAAAATTTCAGCTTTCGTACACAGTTCATGCAGCGGATGGTTGAGTTTGCAGATCACAACGGTTTAGAAGTTGTGCTGGTCTACTATCCTCC
This sequence comes from Planctomycetota bacterium, assembly GCA_031416875.1. GTDB lineage: Bacteria > Planctomycetota > Planctomycetia > Planctomycetales > Planctomycetaceae > SXXK01. The sequence goes on from JANOUN010000404.1 coordinate 99, forward strand.
ATATCACAGCAAGTACAATCCCATCGAACGCTGTTGTGAAGTACTTCGCCAGAGTTGCTCTGGTGACGCAGCAACATGAGGACCCTAGAAAGAGAACGGCGCTGCGCTTCTGTTCTCTTTCAAAGTGCGTCAAACGGGTATTTTTATTTCCGGGTCTTGCCTAAGATAGTCACTCAATCCGATCAAATGAACTGCCTCCATCATGATGGGCCATGAAATGTCTCTTCGATCGATCTTTTCATCGTCCGAGACTTTTTCGGGCGTGCGAGCCAGGCGACTCGCGAATGAGCAGCGTGAGCTGCAATATCAGCGCACAGATCGGTTATTCGCCGGCCTGCTGGTATTTGAGTTTGTGGCGGGCATCGCGGCGGCGTTGTGGATATCGCCGTTCGCGTGGGCTGGATCGGATCGGCAACTGCATCCGCATGTCTGGTCAGCAACGTTTTTGGGCGCGTTGATCGTCAGCCTGCCGATCTGGTTGGCGCACGCTTATCCCGGCAGGAAGCTCACGCGACACATCATCGCCATCGCACAAATGCTGATGTCGGGCCTGCTGATTCATCTCACCCAGGGGCGCATCGAGACTCATTTCCATGTGTTTGGATCGCTGGCATTCCTTTCGTTCTACCGCGATTGGCGCGTCCTCATCACGGCGTCTGCGGTTACGGCGGTTGACCATTTAGTGCGAGGATATGCCTGGCCGCTGTCGATTTACGGCATCGAATTGAACAGCCGTTGGCGCTGGCTGGAGCATACCGGCTGGGTGATCTTCGAGGACATCTTCTTGATCCTTGCCTGTGAACAGAGCAACCGTGAGACGAACGCCATTGCCGAACGACAGACTCAATTGGAAGTGACGAACGCGGCCCTCGATCAGATCGTCGAGGAACGAACCTCCAGACTGCGCGCGACTGAAGAACGTTTCGAGCTGGCTGTACGTGGATCAACGGATGGTCTCTGGGACTGGGATATCCCGACCAACGAGGTTTATTACTCGCCCCGCATGAAAGAGCTGGCTGGTTACGCGGACGATGAGATTGCGAATGTCTTCGAGTCGTTTGAATCGCATCTTCATCCGGATGATCACGAGTGGGTTCTGCGCGCGTTGGACGAGCATCTGAAGCAGCGCAAACCATACGATGTCGAATATCGACTGCGAACCAAGTCGGGCCAATACATCTGGATTCGTGCGCGCGGACAGGCGATCTGGAATGATGCCGGTCAGCCGCTGCGCATGGCGGGCTCGGCTACCGATATGACGGAAGAACATCGGTTGCGCGAGCGTTTCCGTCTGGCCGTCGAGGCTTCTCCGTCAGCGCTGATGATGGTGGACAGGGATGGCGGTATTTTGATGGCGAACTCTCGCTGTCTTTCATATTTCGGCTACACTGCGGCGGAATTAATCGGCCAGCCGATTGAGGTGCTTTTGCCGGAGCGTTTTCGAGCCGCCCTCCCTGAACAACGTCGTCAGTTCTTTGAGTCTCCATCTCTGAGACCAATGGCGACAAGAGGCGAATTGGTGGCAATTCGCAAGGATGGCTCGGAGTTCCCCGTCCAGGTCGGACTGAGTCCGGTGCAGACGGCCGAGGGGTTGGCCGTGATTTGTGGAGTGCTGGACATCACCGACGAAAAAGTGCTGCTCGAAGCCATGCGGCAGGCGAAAGAGACGGCCGAATCTGCCAGCCGCGCGAAGAGTTCGTTTCTGGCGAACATGAGCCATGAAATCCGCACGCCCATGAATGGCATCATTGGCATGGCACAGTTGCTGGCACAGACGGAGTTGCAGCCTCATCAACGCAACTACCTGGCGACCGTCGAAGACTCGGCACACATTCTGTTGCGGTTGCTCAATGACATTCTCGACTTTTCCAAGATCGAGGCAGGCAAACTGGAACTCGAGAGCATGGATTTTCGCGTCTCGGAATGCGTCGCCCGCGCCGCCCAGATGCTGGTGCTGCGTGCCGCCGAGAAAGGGCTGGAAATCGCTTGCCGGGTTGCACCGGAAATCCCGGAACACCTGCGTGGCGACTCCGACCGCATCCAACAAGTGCTCGTCAATCTGATCAGCAACGCAGTGAAGTTTACGGAAGCCGGCGAGATTTTCGTCAACGTCAACGCGGAGTCGATCACACACGACCTGGTCCGGCTGAGTTTTTCCGTGAGCGACACCGGCATCGGAATTCCGGCTGACAAGCAGGACCAGATTTTCCACCCGTTTGAGCAAGCCGAAACCTCGACGACACGGCGTTTTGGTGGCACGGGGCTGGGACTGGCAATCTCACGGCAGCTTGTCGAAATGATGCACGGGAGGATGTGGGTCGAAAGCCAACCTGGTCGCGGGTCGTCGTTTCACTTTACAGCTGAATTCGGAGTCTCCGTTGACCAGCATCTGCACAAACCGGCGGATCTGAACTCGCTGCTGGATCTGCCAGTGCTGGTGGTCGATGACAA
>JANOUN010000405.1:0-4246 GCA_031416875.1 Planctomycetota bacterium
TCGAATTTCGCCAGACGTGTATGCACCAGGGACTCATTCTGGAAATAACGGTCGAACGCGGCATGAGCGTGCACACCTGCACCGCGTGGTCTCTTTTAGCTTTGTCTGGCGACATTGCAAAGCGCCGCGTGCTGCGATTCAATACCGTACAACATGACAAGCTGGAAGCTTATCCCGCATATTCTCAGTCCTCCAGCCTTCCTGTAAGACGCCGCCAGGGGCACGCAGAAAAACTGCTGGCACACCGCAACGCTGCAGGATAAACTGCGGACCGCCCCGGCTTGGGTGGCATCCCCAGAATGCACATGGTGCCCGGACCGGGTCGGCTTCTGCTTTACGATTTCACTGGATTGGACTCCATGATGCCGCTGTTTCCCCGACAAACTCGCTTTGTCTGCCGCTTTTTTCACTTGCTGGCAGCACTGACGGTCGCCGCTCTGACTGGATTTTCGTCAGAAGCGGTTGGGCTGGACGAAACTGCGGCCCAGACATCGATTGCCGGCGATCTGTTTCAGTTTCCTCCCGAGACTCCGGACCAGATCCTGGAAGCGGCGCTCATCACACGGAAACTGAATCGTCAGGATGATGCCCGTAAGTTCCTTCGAAAACTGCTGGATCAGCAATTGGGGGAGGCCGAATTACGGGCGCTGCGGCAACGCGTGGGGGCTGGTCCATTTCTGGAACTGAGTGGTGACAGAAAACTGCAGCCTGAGGCGCGAGAGTTGTTGCTGGTCGTCAACGCTGCATCAAAGCCGCAACCGCTTTCGTCCACTCAGCTGCAGGAATTGATTCAGGCATTGGCGACGCCAGGCGATGCAGGAACACAAGCGGCCGTGACGCTGGTCGCCAACGGAAACGATTCTGCCGCCGCACTGCTCGCTGCGGATCGCAACACGCCCGCCGGCAAAGTGGCTGATCAGCTTCTGAGAATTCACGCGCGCGAAATGAGACAAGGATTGATGACCGAACTGAGTCTCGCAGATCCGGCCGGTCGATTTCGCATTGTACAATTGCTTTCGGGCACGGCCGATCCGAACATTGCTCCTGGACTTTTGCGGTGGCAGTTCGATTCGGCGAGTGATGTCGCGACCCGTGACGCTGCAGCGAAGGCGGTTGAGCGATTGTCCAAAGGAAGTCTGACGGCGGCAACCGCGGCCGATGCCAGTGAGCTTTTGACACAGCGCGGTGCGGATCTGCTGAAATCCGCCGCTGGCCGGTTCACGTTCGTTCGCGAACCGGCGGTACTCCAGGAACAGACAGGCCACGATCGTCGGGCAGAATTCCACAGTGAGGCGACTCTCTGTCTGACCGATGCCGTGGCCCTTGATGTTTCAAACAGCCGTGCGTCCAGCTTGCTGCTGGTGGCAAAGTGTGCTGTGACGGATCCTTCATTGGCTGCAGCGGCGTCAGTCGCAGCGGGTCAGACATTGCCGGATCTGTCCGCTGCTCTCAACGCTGCACTGGAGATTGACGAGGCCCACGCAGGGATCGAACTGTTGCGTGGACTGAAAGTCGCTGATTACTCGGCGATCACTGCAGAATCACGAGAACTTCCTGAGAGTGCCTTGAAGTCTGCAGTGAATTCTCCGGATCCTCGAATTCGGATGCTCGCCTGTGATGTGGCGCTCAACGTGGCGCATACGGACATCAGTTCTGCAGCCGTACAACGGACACTCACATCCGTGCGTGAGGGGAGTTTGAAACCGGAGGCGGTGGTGGTGGATTCAAATGACACTTCCCTGCGTAATCTGGATGAGGCACTTCAGGATGCCGGTTTTACGGTGGCGGTAAGTCAGACTGGACAGGATGGATTTGACGCTGCCGTTCGCCAGATGAATTGTGAACTGATTCTGGTCGATGCTGAATCCGCTGGCTGGCCACTGGCGGTGACGCTGGCTAATCTTCGATCCGATATACGAACGCGCAACGTGCCGATTGTGGTGATCGGCCCCGATCGATTTGCCGCACGAGTTTCCCGCCTGAGCGAGATCCATCCAGAAATCTGGTTTTTGTCTGAGCCTGTCGGGACCGAGACACTGGTCCACAAGCTCGATTCGCTGCTGCTGCCGCCGTACGTATTATCGCCGGAAGATCGTGCCGCCATGAAACAACTGGCTGGGAATCTGTAAGGTGCGTCGCACGCGAAAATCGCTGAAATTCCCAATACTTCACTCAAATCTGATGTGTCTTGCTGCATTTCTGGGACGCGGGTGATGCGGTCGGCAACAGCGATTGGCGCTTTCGGTGTGGGTCGCTAGATTGAAGCCTCGTTCCTTTCGGTCACAAGTCTCAAACAGTATGGCATTTCCATGATTAAGCTCGGCATTAACGGATTTGGACGCATCGGACGGATGGTATTCCGTGCGGCGATCCAGAACTTTTCGGAAGACATCGAAGTTGTAGGCATCAACGACCTGCTCGATCCAGAATATCTGGCCTACATGCTCAAATTCGACTCAGTCCATGGTCGCTTCAAAGGCGACGTGTCTGTCGAAGGCACAAACCTGATCGTCAACGGCAAGACGATCCGTCTGACCGCCGTGAAAGATCCATCCACGCTGAAGTGGAACGAAGTCGAGGCCGACATCGTTGTCGAATCCACCGGTCTGTTCCTCGACGAAGCGACCGCCAAGGCTCATCTGGCCGCCGGTGCGAAGAAGGTCATTCTGTCGGCACCATCCAAAGACGACACTCCGATGTTCGTGTACGGTGTGAACCATGAAAGCTACGCTGGCCAGGCGATTATCTCCAACGCGAGCTGCACGACAAACTGCCTGGCTCCGCTGGCCAAGGTCATCAACGACGCGTTCGGCATCAAGCGAGGTCTGATGACCACCGTGCATGCTGCCACGGCAACTCAGAAAACTGTCGACGGCCCAAGTACCAAGGACTGGCGCGGCGGACGCGGGATTCTGGAAAACATCATTCCTTCATCGACCGGTGCTGCCAAGGCCGTCGGTAAGGTGATTCCGGAACTGAACAAGAAACTGACCGGCATGGCCTTCCGCGTGCCAACGTCGGACGTTTCAGTCGTCGACCTGACCGTTGAACTCAACAAGTCAGCGACCTACGAAGAAATCTGTGCAGCCGTCAAAGCTGCTGCCGATGGCCCGATGAAGGGCGTCATGGCTTACACAACCGAGAAGGTTGTCTCAACCGACTTCATCGGCGAAAGCTGCACGAGTGTCTTCGACGCCGACGCCGGCATCGCCCTCGACGGCACGTTTGTGAAGCTCGTGGCATGGTACGACAACGAATGGGGTTACTCGAACAAAGTTCTCGAAATGGCCCGCGTGATCGCGAAGTAGGTCGCGACTCGATCCACTGAGATCCGGAATCAACAGCCCTGTGGTGAAAGCTACAGGGCTGTTTGCGTTGAGCCCATTCGTTTAACGGCAAGCCGCAGGCGAAAGCGTTTCATGATTGACGTCGCGCACGCGCCAACGAAAATGTCGATGGCCGACAACAGATTGATTTCTGTCGCATGGTGTTGTATTTAATGCAACATGGAAGGATCGCAATATGCCGTATTTCGACATTATTTGGAACGAAGTGGGGGGAGTAGCATGGCAACAGAGCGTGGTAAACGGGTTTACAGAGACGCGACCGACGAAGAGCGAATTCGTCACTCCGAAATACGTTCGAAGATCGCCGCTGAATTGCCCGAGATCCGACAACGTGCACGTGAAAGACTAGACCTGCGGAGACAAGACGGCACACCGCTGCGACAAGTGCTTGCAGCGCTTAAAGCCGAGCGAGTCCGCCTTGGGCTGAGTCTGGCCGATATCAACGAACGATCGGGAATTGACCGGGCTGCGCTGTCCCGCCTTGAAAACAACGAAGACGCCAACCCGACACTCTCGACGCTGGAACGCTATGCAGCAGCCGTAGGCAAACAAATGGTCGTGCTGCTGTCAGATGCCGCGACATGAGTCCTTGACTGCGCGGCGGGTATGGTGTTGTGGCTGCTGTCCGGCAACGTGAATCTTTCACGTGCAATGGCACCCTGATGATGCACATTGCTCTGGGGGATAACGAATGGATAATTCAAGACTAATTCTTGAGATGGCTAGCGCGATTGGGAAGCAGTTTGAGGAATTATGGCAGTTCGGGTTCCATTGGCCAAGGATCATTCACTCCCAAGGTCCGCCAGCGATGGTTGTGTCTTGTCAAGACTTGATTTTGGGGTAGGCCGGACCAAGCGGAGCGCCGTTCCGGCACTTGGCCGACCTGCCGGAACGGCGTT
>JANOUN010000406.1:0-2111 GCA_031416875.1 Planctomycetota bacterium
AAAAACAAGTCGATCATTCCTTTGATCCTTAATCTGTTATCGTTCCATCGAATCCAGAATTTTCCGGAGGTCATCGATCTGAACCGGAGTGAGTTTCGAAGACTCCACAAGATGCAGCAATGCCGGCGCAGGGTCACCGCCGAATACGCGATCCAGAAACGAACGACTTGCGTGCAGCACACAGTCTGTCCGTTTCACCCGACATGAATAAATATATTTCTTGCCAGAGGACGTTGCAGATAACGCCCCCTTCTTGACAAGGCGATGCAGCATTGTCTTGATGGTGGCGGCAGACCATGCATGAGCATCAGCAAGTTGTTCAATCACATCACTCGCTGCGGTTGGTTGTGATTCCCAGATCAGGTTCATCACTTTCCATTCCGCGTCGGATATCTGCATTCAGCACCTCGTTCGTTTACATGTGTAAACAATGTATTCGCGAAGGCGGATTCAGGTAAAGACCAGATTCCTGAATGAGCACGAAACACCCCCAGGCGAAGAATTATCAAAATTTCGCAATACAGCGCCCGTTGCCAGGTAATCAACTTCGCCATCGCCTCGATAGCCTGTTGACTACATCCGACGGAGTTGCGCTCCGCGTCGTCATGAGTGAGATGTTTTGTTGTAGCCGGATTCGTCAGAATTCGGCCATGAATAATGCACACCGCCGAATTCTTACGAATCCTGCTACAGGCCACTTGTGGTGCGCGGAGTCTACAGAGCGTTGCGGAACGGAACGAATCGAATGGTCCCGACGTGGGAAGAATTCGTGACAACTCACGCTCAGGCAGTGCTTGATTCCGCGTTGCGCGTTGTTGCCAATTCTGCTGACGCTGAGGATGTCGCTCAGGACGTCTTCGTCGAGATTTTCCGAAGTGGCAAACTTTCGGAATTCGCCCATCAGCCCGCCTTATTGCGCACGATGGCAATGCGACGTGCGTTGGATCGTTTGAGGCGGCGGAAACCAACGTGCGAGCTTGACGGAGATGAATATGTTGCCCGGGATCACGAACCGGCTGAGTATGCAGCCGCTGCCGAACTTGATCAACGACTTCGCGATGAATTGGGAAAGCTGCCTCTGCGCGAGGCGGAGGTTTTTTGCCTGAGTGTACTGGAAGGAAATTCGCCATTAGAGGTTTCGAGATTACTGAACATTTCAAAGGGCGCTGTCGCCAAGTCGTTGTGCATGGCGCGAGCCCGGTTGTCGGCGGCATTCAGTAATTTCAGATCAGAGACCAAACAATGAACAATCATGACAATCCGATACGCGATTTGCCGGACGAGCATCCGGAACACCTGCACCCGGATCTGGTGGCTGCAATCGAACGCGCGAGGGCACGCACGGCCTCGCTGGCCACGGTGGCGCGCGTGGCCGAAAAAATGTTGCAGCTGGACAAACCGGTCGTAAGTTCGTCTGACACACTATTTGCGTCGGTTCGCCGTTGGAATGGACGCATGTTGTGGGCGGTTTCGACTGCCACGGTTCTCTGCGTTGCCGCACTGCTCAGCGTCTGGAGACCGTCACCGAGTAAGTCGCTCGTGAACTTTCAGCCGTTGGCAACGCTGCATTTTCCGATCTATTCGTCCATCACCACGATTTCGCTGGTTGAGGTTGGCTTTCAACGAATTGAGCAAGATCTGGACCGCGCGGACGCAAAAGCGGAGGAGACCTTTGATGGTCTTGCTCAGGCCGCCGTTCGTCAGGAAATTCAGGAAACTTTAGAGAAGTACCACGATTGGAGTTGGTGAAATGATGAGTACACGATTGTGTCGTTTCCTACTGTTCAGTCTGCTGTTGACCGGACTGATCGCGGACAGCGCTGGAAACCCTGCGGTCGCTGTGGACGAGCAGGACATCTATACGAAAGCACCGCCGAATCATGCGATGCTGTCCTCTTCGGTCAATGGATGGTACTTCGTTCCCAAAGAATTGAAGCACTTATACGACGGCACACTTCAACGGCTGGAAGCTCTGCAGGCCGAGGTCGATGACGGACAGGTCAGCGCGAAGGATGCAACAGAAGAGTTGGCTGAACTCAAATTGAGACTCCAGGCAGTCAGGGAAAAAATTAAGGAAAGTCGAGTCCATGTCGCGGGTGCCGAAATCCATG
>JANOUN010000407.1:0-2135 GCA_031416875.1 Planctomycetota bacterium
CCGGTGGATCAATCGTCGGATTCTGCAGGATCGCCTGATTCAGCGACGTGTCCGTCGGAAACACCCATCCCATCAGAAATAAACGGACATTGGTTGGCTTTGACCCAGCATCGTCACTCAGTTTTCCGAGATCAAATTCCATCGTCCATTCATCCACGACGCCCTGCATGATGCGTCCGGCAAACGGCTGCACGTAATTGCCATCCATTGCTTTCAGACCTGGCAGCAGATCGCGTCCCAGACCGTCACGGGCTGACAACGGCAGGCGCGGACTCTTAACAGTGTGAATCCGGTGCGCGGCCATTTGCGGTGAGCCCACTTTTTCGTTGGTAAAAATCGAAACATCCGTCGGATGATCCACAGCTACCAGTTTCACTTCATCGAAGTACGCAGCTTCCCACAACTCTTCCGTGAGCTGCAGCACGTACTTTTCATCACGAGGTTTCAGGTGATCACCGGGAATCAACAGATATTCCCATTCTCGCGTGGGGGCCATGTCGCCGGTGGCCTGCACAAGTCCTAGCGGAGCGGCCCATAGACAGTCACTAAAGAATTCGAAACGTTCACCGTTCCATGTGTAAATGTACGGACACGATCCTTTCAGGATCTGCGGCGCAAGAATACCAAGGCGCGCCCGCAACAGTTTTGTGTCCGTGATATTCTGAGGCACTCCGTCTGTCCAGATCACTCGAATGGTGTCAACTGCTTTGGCACTGCCCAGGCCCAGATGCACACGCGGTGAATCGACGATATGCGCCTGCCATGCCGCACCGGCTCGCACTTCAATCACCGATCCGATCGCGTGCATGTTGACGCGCTGCGACGGAAACTGTTCGTCTTTGCCGACAGGCCGCGCGACAACATCGATCCATTGATTTTTGTCGCCGCCGTTATTCTGCAGCAGCTGAAGTTTTCCATCGGCAAGCGTGAGGACCAGATCCAGATCACCGTCATCATCCGGATCGGTCATGGCGGCGCTGGTCGCTGTCGTGCCGGGTGGCAATAGCGAACTCAGATCTTCAGCCTTTCCGTTACCAGTACCTCGCAGCAGCGTCAGGCCCGAGGTTCCAATGGCGATAAATTCGGATCGACCGTCGTTGTCGAGGTCGCCGCGATGAACGGAGCTAGCCGAATTCTTGCTGAGTTCCATGATGCTCGCATCTGAAAAATTGGTGCTGCGTTTTGGAAGCACGATGGAAACGCCCGAGGGACCGGCGGCGATTAGATCCCAGTTGCCATCGTTGTTACATTCGTCGATCACGAAATCGACGGCATCGGCAGAGACCGGCAGACCTGCCTGCCAGCGAAAGCGCCCGTGAAGAATGTTTTGCAGCAAGCCAGCTTTTCCGTCGCCCGAAACACACACAATGTCCATGGCGAGATCGCGGTTCAGATCGGCGATTGCCAGCGCCACAATTTCATGTTGAGGCAGGCTCACACCGCTGGTCATGGGTTCAAACACTTCGCCATCATTCAGGTTTTTCCACAGTTCAAGCCCTGCCGAAGTGGCAAAGATCAGATCGAGATCTCCGTCGGCCTCCAGATCGGCAGCAACAACATCGTTGATGCCCGTCACGTTCGCCGTTTGCGGCATTGGAATCAGGCTGCGTGTGCCGTCCTCGTTCAACTGATTGCGGAACAACGTGACGCCAGCGTCGCTCCATGCAACCACATCAGCGTCGGTATCGAACCATCGCTGCTGTCCAGCGAAATCCTTGACGATTTTTCGGTCGCCATCGCGATCTCGGAGCAACGCCGGCGATTTGATGTCAGACAGAGCACGGTCAAAGTCGCGATCCAGATCGGCGAGCAGAAAATGCGTGAAGGGAATTGCGTCAGCGGGAGTTTCCATGATAACCGACCAGTCCGCCGAATCCGGCGCGACGCGCGAGTGAACGCGAACACGTCCCTCGTGAATCAGCACCAGATCGTCGTAGCCGTCGAGATTCATATCGAGAGCCTGCACTTGCGTCGCACCTGTCACGTCCGGCATTCCCTTGCCGACAGAAAATGCCTGCAACACGGTCGGCTCCAGCTTTGTGAACAAGCTTCCGCGCACATCTGTTGCAAGCGGCAGCGTCGCCGCGAGATCGATCGTCAGATATTCCAGCAGGTTCCTGTCGATACGCCGAAGG
>JANOUN010000408.1:0-8497 GCA_031416875.1 Planctomycetota bacterium
GACTCATCGAAGACCCCCTCCGGCTGGGGGACTGTCGAGTTAGTTCACAGAGTCAGAAAATTCGTTGACCGGCGAGCCGCTGGCGCAGGCGAACCGCGCCACCGACGCCTGCGGCTCGCCGTTAAACGATTAAAACGACAGTCCCATTGCCCGGATGGTGAAGGAGATGGTGGGCTAACAGACGACACGCCACTGATTCCTCCCCACTCTCGCATTCCTCCGCCTTCGGCGGAGGAATGCGAGAGAGTGGAGCGCGATTCCGCCGATGGCGGCTGGCCCACCATCTACTTCACCAACGGCACGAGGCCGTTGGGGTCGAAAGTCAAACAGTCGAACCAGACTGCGGCCGATTTTTGTATCGGCCCGCTGTCCGATTGACTACCACCGCCACGTCGCTGCGCGCACGTGCAATGGAACGAAGTTGTCGTCGCCCGATTCGTGGAACATAATTTCCCGAGTCAGCGCAAAGACGTCCACCACTTTCATGAAGACCTGATAGGCAGGGTACAGCGGCAGTACCACTGCCAGTAACAGGTCATGTTTGAATCGGTCGGAGTAGAAGAGCAACACCAGCAACTGCAACAGTTCCAGGCACAGCCCGCAGCAATACAGTAATCCGAGCAATTTCAGGCTGCTTTCCGGGTAGACCGTGAGCATCCAGATGCCATAGATCCAGAACATAAAGACGCAGACGATGTTGAACAGCCAGCGTTCCAGCAACAGGAAGAAGTTTGACCATTCGAAATGACGGTTCCACGGGAAAGCCATGTCTCCGTGTTTCCGGCATTCAAACGTAATGACTGTTCTGTCCCAGCGACATCGTTGCCAGAACAATCGAGTCCACGACGTTGGAACATTGGTGAAGCAGTTCGCGTACGGGGCCATATCGATTTGATATCCTGCCTTTCGGATACGGAGGACAAGATCTCCGTCTTCTCCGGGACCGACATCCCATCCGCCCAGTTGCCGCAGGACACTGGTGCGAAATGCACCGAATGCCCCTGAGACGATTCCCAGGACTCCAAGTCGCCCGCGTGTCATGCGACTGATGAAGATCGTCTGTCGGTATTCATACGCCTGCAGCCAGGCAGCCAGACTTGCCAGTGGATTCCATGCCAGAACCGTGGCCGAGACGGCCGCAACTTCCGGGTTCTGCAATGGCTGCAGCAATTCAAAGATCGCGTTATCACTGAGTTTTGAATCGGCATCGAGCGTAATCACGATCTCTGCCGTTGCATAGTGCAGACCCAGATTCAGCGCCGAAGATTTCCCGCCGCGGCGGTCGCGCCGAATCACAAGGATTTCATCACGGCCTTCCGCAAACTGTTGAGCGGCTGCGGTCATTCCGTCAGTCGAACCATCATCGACGACGATCATCTGGACGCGGGGATATCGATTCCAGACCGACTCCATCGTACTGGAGATGGTGTCTGCTTCGTTGTGTCCCGCAATAATGACACTGACCGGCGGACAATATGGGTATGCTGTCGTCCTCGGACCTGGCAGCGACTTTGCCCATGGACTCTTCGCCAGATCCCAGACAGCCATCAGGATTGCGCTGTAGACATAACGTGGCGCATCGATGCACAGCAGAATTCCCAGCGCAAAAATGATTTCATCTGTGCGAAGGCTGCGAATCCAGTTCATCCATTCGATTAACATACCGCGACACTTTCTACGCCCAGTTCGGTTGAAAATGAGCGGTTTCGTCCGTCGCGTTTTGCGAAGTAGAGGCATTCGTCAGCGGTTTCGACGATGTGATCCGGTCCGTCAATCTGATCGAGAGCATGGGCAACGCAGGCACCAATCGAGACTGTCGGCAAAGGCCGGGGGATCGAAGTGCTGAATTGCAGTTTCTGCATTCCGCTTCGTACGCGATCGATCGTCCTGTCGATTTCGCCCGGTCGGCAGCCACTGCAGAGAATGGCAAACTCGTCACCGCCGAAACGTGCGACCAGGTCATAGGAACGGAATGTCTTTCTCAACGTCTGGCCAATGGCTTTCAACACGGCATCCCCCGCGGCATGGCCGAACTGGTCGTTGATTTCCTTAAACTTATCGACATCGACCAGAATGACTGCGACAGAATGTTGATCGCGGCTGCCACGCACACATTCGGCTCGCAGGTGAGTATCGAAGACGGATCGTGTCGGCAGTTCAGTGACATGATCTTTTTGTGCCTGATCGATCATCGGTTCGATCGACTTCCAGCTCACAAGGATGTCCTGCGGAGTCACAAGAGCCATCAGCGTGTCGTCCTTCGATACGACCATGCACTGCTGAAGATCTGCGTTCACTGAGGACTTTGTCCGTCCGTCGGTGATCCGATCGAAACACAAATGACCATTGATTGCTGATTCAACCGTCGTGCGCATCCAGCGTGATCGTTCCGCAGGACTGCGACTGTCGAGACGACGGCAGATGTCGTTCGCGCCGACGATTCCAATCGGATTCCCATGTCCATCGTCAACAATCAGATAGGCGTGCGGCGTTTCCTGGGCTCGGCTGGCCAGCTCACCCAGGAGCGTCCCCGCGCTGACGGTGCAACCGTTACCCGGCGGAGTTGTCGTCGGAATGATATTGACACTTTGACAAAACATGAGATGACCTGCACTTTGTTTGAATGGGAATTCGTGGCCTGATTCGGCCTGCCCCAAAATCACGCATTGAAGTCGCTTAGACGGTCGAGGTTTCGCGGACGGCACGATTGGCGATCGGGCGGTGACCTGTTTCGTGACCGGGGAATTTTCGCACTCGGTGCACGTGAAATGCCGTCAACTGCATGGTCGCTGCCTCGGCAGCAGGGAATCGATGTTGACAGCTTAAGCAGTGCCCAATGAGTTCCGGCTGGCTGATCCTGGTGTGACAGTCAGCACACAGATGGCCGCCTGAGACCATTTCAAAATCAGAACCGGAAACAAGATTCCGCTGACGGCACTTCGGACAGACCAGATCGTGTCCCTTCCGGAATTCCGCTTCTGCTCCGACATGCGCGCAGGCATAGTGGTGTATGAGGACATCCGGCTCGGTCATCGCACTGCCACAACTGCCGCAGCCCATCCGGAAGGTAGGCACACCATTGCAGCAGGGACATACCAGAATCTTGTCGAGCGCAATTTTGGTAACGGATTCATCATTCTTCCACGCAGCCAGTTGTTCTTCTGACGCACCGTAGGTGAATCGCTGCAGATGGGGATCAAACTTCGGCGCAACCACGGTCGTATGACTTTGCGCAGGTTGTGTCGCTTTCAGTGACTTGACAGACTCCACCGCCGGAATTGACGCAGTCACCGCGATCGAGTGTCCTTCATCGACGCGATTTCGCCTTGAGGACGGATAAACGCTGGTCCGCATCCGCAGTTCACGTGGCTCAAAAGGATCGATCAGGACATCTGTGGCCCCCGCTTCGATGGCGCGTTCCGCCAATTCGATCTGATCCTCAGAAACAATCATCAGGATTGGAAGACTTTCAGCCGACCTCAGTCCACGAATACGCCGACACAACCCGCAGCCATCAACGGATTCAGAATCCATTCTGATCAAGACACATTTGATGTCGGCGTTTGTTTCGATCAGGCGCCACGCCTCAATTTCACATGTACAGACGACACACCGTGCCCCTGCTTCGGAAAATGTGTCTTCGATGACACGGAGTGTTTGTGGATTCTCCTCAATCACCAGAATTGTTTTTGTGTTCACAGTACTAACCTATCTGTCTGAGAGGGCCCGAAAACCGGACCAGGCAAGGTTCGATGATGGTGTGGCAGTTCTCCTGCCACGAATGGCTAAAGAACATTCCCCAAATGTGGCAGTTTCGCGACGGAACCCACGGAGAGTTTTTTGTCGCTGGAAAACTCGCCCAGCGGTTTTACGCGGATTGGCAATAATCGCACATGGGAACGATAGAAGACTTCAATGTTCTCCGGTGGACGACGATGCTCTGCTCCGATTGAAATCACTTCGCAAGGCACCAGTTCGTCAAACGGTTCGATCTTCAGACGGATCGTGTCGCCGACTTTGTATGTAGCCGAAAGTTGCTGCGGCAGAAAGACTTCCACTTCCAGCGACGATTCTTCAATCATTGAGAACAGTGGCTCGCTGGGTTTAATACATTCGCCCGCAGGATGATAGCGTCGCAGTATGGTGCCGTTGACGGGTGACCTGAGATGGCCTTGAGCGATGCGTTCACGCAGGCGTGAGATTTCATTCAGCAGCATTTCGGATTTGGCAATCATCGGCTGAATCTGTTCCGCTCCCAGCCGAGGCGACTCGGCTGCGCGCCTGGCCCGCTCTTTCAGGACCACAACCCACTGTTGAAGCGAATTCAGTTCTTCCTGCTTGGCTTTCTCCTGAATCGTGAACGAACTGAGTTCCAGATTCGTTGTCGCATTTTTCAGATGCAGTTCCTTTGTTCGCTCCAGTTGATTTCGCAGCAAATCAAGGGAGCCGTGTTCCTGGTGAATTCGACCGGTGCTTTCGTACAACTCCGCGATTGATTTTGTCATTTCCGTATCGTCAACCTGCGTTTGCCATCGCACTTTTGCAATTTCCGCCTGCAACGTGGCATCGGCGATTCGCAGTTCATCTGTCACCCTTGCGAGCTGCTGTTCGAACTCCAGATCCACAACTTTCGCGAGTTGTGTGTCCTGGCGGACAGCGTCACCTTCCTTGACGTAGAGCGACGTCAATACCCCTTCGATCGGAACACCGACTTCGATAATGCGTCCGGTCACAACGCCATAAGCCTGATAACGAAACAATGAATCCCACACCGTGAATGCCCCTGCGCCGCAGGCCATGATCATCAGTGTTGCGATCAGCACACGGCCTCGTGGACGTGTTTTTCCGGGCGACGCAACTGGTGCCACACTGGCTGTGCGGGCTGGTTCGCTGAAGTGTTCCCGGCGATTGCTGAATCGAAACGCGCTGCGCCCCGAGGGCTCTCCCGCAACGGGATTGATGGTTTCCACTGAAGCGTTCGGATATGACGAGTTCATTGGTGGGTGTTCCTTATGGACTTGCAGGATTCTGAGCAAGAAATCAGAACTCCCGAGTTTTTTCGCAAGTCCGATGAGAAACCTGCGATGTCTGCAGAAAACATATGTGGCATTTGAAAGTCAGTCGGGAATCAATCGTTGCGAGAATGCAACTGGTGGGTAAACCCACCCGGATTTTCCGCGTGTGAGGGTTATTGGGTATCCCTGGGGGATTCATATCTGTCTCTGGCGGAATTTCAGATCTGCCAATTGCCGTACGACCCGCAGGAATTCGCCGTTCCCCTTCTTCTGCGTGCGCCTCAATCCTTCCGCCATCCGAGCATTGGTACGTACCTGGCGGAAAAAACGGGTTCACCGACAGAACGAGTGTTCCAGTCTGCAGTTGACCGGGTAATTTCAGAGAGTGTGGGTTTTCACTAAGTTGAAACGCGATCTGAAAGTTTGGCAAGGCATGAAACGCAAACACTATCCCGTTGTGACATTTGTCGTCGCGACTTTGCTCACTGTCGTTCCGCTGTTACTCTTGACGCTGTCACTCAATGGCAGTCCGAGTGACACCGACATCGGGTTCGGAGATTCCCGCGACGGCGATCTGCTTGCGACGATTGCCGTTCAACCAGGAGCATCGAAGCCGCCTGTCGCTGCGATACCAGAAAGCAGAGTTCATCCTGCGTTCCATGACCGTCCTGACGCGCCAATCTCACCCCTGGTCGCTGAGCGGCCGACCGCACCGGCTCGGCAACAGTCAGAGCAACTTCCCTCGCGTTTGCCCGAAGTTCCCGTTGCGATTCCATTCGTCTCGAATCCTGGCCACGAAGTTCCAGAATCAGCCGACGTTGTCCTGTCTGATTTGCCTGAGGATCCTTTGGCCCTGGAACTTGTACCCGCAGATTTCCCTCAGGCCGCACCCGTGGTTGCTGATCTGGGGAGCATTGAGCTGCCGACACGGCCGGATACTGGAGCGAGCTACTATGAGGCGACCGGTCATCTGGCGCTTCGAACGCAGCCGCAGATTCCGGATCCGCTGGCGAATCGCGTTGAGCCCCCTGCCCCTCCAGGCGAGCCGCAGGTTGTTGCGGACGCAGCGGTAGCCGCATCGGAGAAGAGCCAAAAGTCGAAAAGCAGAAGACCAAAGAGTGACGAAAAAAAGTCAGCTGAGACTGATCCTGAGACGACGAACTCAAATCCCGAGTCGGCTGTCGATGCACCCCGGTCAGGTATCAAAGCCTCAGTTGCTGATGACGCACTCATTGAAGAGGTTGTCATTCAGTCGCCGATGGAATCGGCGTTGGTAGGTCGCGTTGAGAATGTGGTCGCAATGACACATGCCCGGGGCTGGCCAATCGCGTTGATTCGATCCAGTCTGCCGGATGACGTGTGGTGGGTACAACAAGTGATTGGCATTCAGGGGAATTCATTCGCCGCGCGTGTGAACTTTGGCAACGAGTATTCGCTGAGCGGCAGTGCCTTCAGTATGGTCATCGTGTTTCTTGATTCTCCCGATGAAGTCCGCCGCTTCCGAATTGCCAAGCAGTTCAAAGACATCCCGGAAGGCGTGCGGCACTCTCGCGAGTTTCACTATATTCGTAACTGAACTTTTGACTCGCGCAGATTCATAAGAGGGGATCCTGAATGAGAACAGCACAATTTGGCAAGAGTTGTTTTGAACTTGA
The DNA here is from genome assembly GCA_031416875.1 of Planctomycetota bacterium. GTDB lineage: Bacteria > Planctomycetota > Planctomycetia > Planctomycetales > Planctomycetaceae > SXXK01. Next base: position 6,671 of record JANOUN010000408.1, read on the forward strand.
GGGTGTCGCGACGTTCGCGTTTGCAGAACCAGAACCCTTGCCGGAGGCAACATACGCGGAGTGGTTTCGCGAAGAGATTCTGCCGTCGCGATGGCTGACGTATTTTGTAGCATTCTTCGTTCATTGGATTGCGATCCTCGCGATGGCCACGATCTATCTTCATCTACCCATTGATTTCCCTCCGTTTACGCTGAATGCAGTCATCAGTGATTCAGAACCGCAGGAAAGCAGTGCGATGGAAATCATGGCAACAGACCTGGACGTATCCGCTCCGGAAGATCCTGCCACAACGCCGGAAGCTTTGGCGATGTCGGCATCCACCTTGATTCCAAAACTCGATCAGGAACTCCTGGATATCATGCCCGGCTCCCTGGCAGCCCTGGCGCTCAACACCTCAGCGTCGGGGTCAGCCGAAAAGGTTGCCGCTCAGCCAAAGCAAAAAGTAGTTCTCGCAAACGTGCCCAGGAACGCTGTGTCCGCCGGCAGCTTTTCAGTCTGGACAGAACCGGACAATCCGGACCCGGGGGAACCTTACAAGATCATTGTGCAGATTCGACTGCCGGACGGCACGGAGCGTTACTCAATCGCAGACCTGGAAGGAGTTGTCGTCGGGAGTGACGGTTACCAAAAACTAATCCCCGGCAATCTGCGTGGCTTCCTTCCGGTGCACGAAGGTCAGGCAAGATTCGAAATTCACATTGTGAGCGCTGATGAAGATGTTCAGGACACCGTATTTGTTCGCTCAAAGGTTCTGAGAGAAGCGCAGAAACTGCAGTTGCGATTCTGACCGGAACGGAACCAGGGAACTGACTCATTTCAATTCGGCTGTCACTGCTGCGAAAACACCTTCCGCGCGGAACTCAGCCCCCTTCGCCGGTCAATCAAACTTCACCTGGAAGCCTGCGATCATCATGCCGGCATCGACGGTGAGTGTCTGGCCAGTGACAAGACGACTGCCCGTGATCAGGCTGACGATTGCATCGGCAATATCTTCCGGTTGACAGACGCGACCAAGGGGCAATGTCTTTTCATATGCCTGTTTAATGCGGTCAAATTTTGCCCCGAGCCCGCCCTGCGTCCAGCGTCCCTCGATAAAGCCGGGGGCGATTCCGTTCACCCGGATCTGAGGTGCCAGCGTACGAGCGAGCGACACCGTCAAATTATCCAGCGCCGCTTTTGTACAACAATACGGGATCGAACTGCCCTGCCCCAGTTGTGCGGCCACACTGGAAACATTGATGATCACGCCGCCGCCTGCCGCCAGCATCGCCTGTCGCACCGCCCGAGCACAATGAAAGGCTCCGACGACGTTGACTTTGTAGAGTCGTTCCCAGGACTCATCTGAAACGGCGTCCAGATCGTGGAATGGAATAAAATCCGTCGTGCCCGCACAATTCACCAACACGTCCACACGGCCCAGCGATTCCAGCGCAAACGCGATCATCTCCCGGCAGGCCGCGTCATCCGCCACGTCCGCCTGAAACGGAAACCCCTTGACACCCAGGCTTTCGATTTCTGTCACCGTCGCAAGCGCTTCATCACGCGAACGGGAATAGTTGACGATCACGTTGTAGCCCAGGCGGGCCATCGCCAGTGAAGTGGCCCGCCCGACCCCGGTGCCTCCACCGGTGACAATGATGACTTTGTTGAGCGATTGCATGGTGCGTCTTCCCGTCGATGACAGATCTATACTCCGAGCGGTCAGATTTGAGGTTTTGTGAGCGGCAAGGCGCTAGCCGCCGGTGCTGACCGAATGCACCACCCGCGGCTAGCGCCTTGCGGCTCACTCAACAACACGTCCCTCAGTCCTTGCCGCGCGGAGTATAA
>JANOUN010000409.1:0-4410 GCA_031416875.1 Planctomycetota bacterium
CGTTTATCTTGTTGCCAGATGCACGCCACTGTTTGTGATGGCACCGTATGCTCAGATGGCAGTCTCCGGAATCGGAGCAGCGACGGCAGCGATAGCAGCACTGACGGCTTTGACTCAGACCGACCTGAAACGCGTTCTTGCTTATTCCACCGTCAGCCAGCTGGGATTCATGTTCATGGCACTTGGCTGCGGCGCAGCAGGTGCTGAACTCGTGACACCGGCTGTGACGGCTGGAATGTTTCACCTGTTCACACATGCTTTCTTCAAAGCATTGCTGTTCCTCGCCGCGGGAAGCGTGATGCACGCGATGGGCGACGTGATCGACATGCGGCGTTTCAGTGGTCTGAAGCATGCCTTGCCGATCACACACTGGACATTCCTCGTCGGGGCGGCTGCGCTGGCAGGAGTTCCGTTGCTGGCAGGATTCTGGAGCAAGGACGACATTCTTGCAGTCCTCGCACAGGCCTCGCACAGCAAGGAACACGGCCTGTACTTTGGTGTCATCCGAGCCATTGCGATGGGCACCGCGTTTCTCACAGCGTTCTACAGCTTTCGAGCGTATTTCATGACATTCTGGGGACCTGAAAAATACCCCGAGGAAGCCGGACATCATCCTCACGAAGCCACGCCGATCATGGCATGGCCGTTAAGAACTCTTGCCATCTGCGCTGCCGGGATTGGTCTGATTGTCGGGCCGACGCATTTGTTTGGCGATTACATGCAAAAGACGATGGGTCTGGCGCCGGTGCTTGAGCAACATCTGCACTGGGACGTCATGATCATGAGCAGCGTGATTGCGATTGCCGGAATCGGCTTCGCATGGATGTTCTATGTGGCGTCCCCGGCGATTCCGGCGTCGATCGCGAGGACGATGAAACCGCTGTACCTGATTTCGCAGGGCAAGTTCTTTCTGGACGAAATCTTTACGGGCCTGATCGTCCTGCCGCTGATCGGCATCGCGAAGCTGGCCACACTCGTTGATAAATATCTGATTGATGGCATCGTGGATACCGTTGGCAAGGTGCCGAAAGCCTTGAGTATTATTCCACGCCAGTTGCATGGCGGTGTTGTTTCCTCCTATGCCGGTGTGATGTGGGTCGGTGTTGTGGCGGCAGTGGTATTCGTGCTGACGATGTTTTGAGAATTTCGTGGGCTGGGCTTCCAGCCTGGCATTCGTTGGAGGGGACTCAATGGTCTCTAAAAGCAATGACAAGCTGGAAGCTTATCCCAAAAAGCAATGACAAGCTGGAAGCTTATCCCACGTCGGAATTAGTACTCCGTTAGCGCCCAGCGCTTTTGGATTTACCATAGTGTGGCATGACAATGCCACAAGGGTTCAAAGTCACTATGATCGCTCTTCTGTTTATCTCACTGATGATCCCGGCGGCAACGGCGTTGCTGTTGATGCTGTTTCGTACGTCGCTCAATCAATCCAGTGCCCGTTGGGTGGCATGTTGTGGCAGCGTGGCGGCATTGTTGTTTTCCGTGCTGCTGCTGGTTCAGTATCGCGCCCAGGTGGTGGATCCGCTGGAATCCGGAACAACGCCAGTGGCATCGAGTGTGGATCCGGCCTCGTCGATCCAGCCGCGCGTCGAGTACCGGCAGCCGTGGCTGAAGACCGGCGAACGCATGCAACTGGAAATGTACTTTGGCCTCGACGGTATCAGCGTCACCATGATCGCTCTCACCACATTGCTTACCGTTTGCAGTGTGCTGATTTCCTGGGAAGCCATTCAGGATCGCGCGTCTGAATTCTATGCTGCGTTGCTGATTCTGGAGACCGGGCTGATCGGTGTCTTCTGTTCATTCGACCTTGTGCTGTTCTACGTGTTTTTTGAAATGACGCTGATTCCCTTGTTTTTCCTGATCGCCATCTGGGGCGGGCCGGAACGAAAGTGGGCAGCGATCAAGTTTTTCCTGTACACCCTGGCAGGAAGTCTGGTGACGTTGTCCGGCTTGATCTACGTCGTGGTTCATGCATCGAACAACGGACTGGCCAACCCCACGTCCCTGCCGGCGTTGTCGGCATGGCTGGCGACTCACCCGCTGCCTGCATCAATGGAGATGACATTGTTCCTCGCAGTGGCAACTGGCTTTCTCATCAAAGTTCCCGTGTTTCCGTTTCACACCTGGTTACCCCTGGCGCATGTGGAAGCTCCGACGGCAGGTAGCGTGTTGCTCGCGGGAGTGCTGTTGAAGCTGGGAAGCTACGGCTTCCTGCGGATCTGTCTGCCGCTGTTTCCTGCCGCTTGTCGTGAATTGGGACTACCCATTATTGGGCTCTTGTCTGTGATCGGAATCATTTACGGTTCGCTGTGTGCATTGGCACAACGGGATATCAAGAAGCTGGTGGCCTACAGCTCTGTGGCGCACCTGGGATTCTGTATGCTGGGACTGTTTGCACTCAATACCGAAGGGATCACCGGCAGCGTGCTGCAGATGATCAATCACGGCTTATCAACCGGCGCCCTGTTCATCATCGTCGGTATGATTTACGAGCGCTATCACACTCGCATGATGGACGATCTGGGTGGCCTTGCCTCAAAGCTGCCCATGATCGCGTGCAGCATGGTGTTCATTTCCATGTCCAGCATCGGCCTTCCCGGTTTGAATGGATTCATTGGCGAATTCCTCTCGCTCGCCGGGATGTTCAAAGCAAACTGGCTCTACTCAGCTCTTGGGACGACCGGCGTTGTGCTGGGCGCCTGGTATCTCCTGACAGCCGTGCAGCGCGTCTTCTTTGGGACTCTGAAAGAACCACATCACGCTGGTCACGGTGACGATGAAATCACTGACATGAATCCTCGTGAATTCCTCGCACTCGCTCCGCTGATCGTGCTGTGCCTGTGGATTGGCGTTCATCCGGCTGGATTGATTGAGATCATCGAACCGGACATCAAAGCCGTCGCAGGATTGTTCGAAGATCAGAACGAGATTTCAAACGTGGCCATCGTGCTGGGTGACAAATGAGTTCTTATTCCATGATTCAAGTAAGTCTCAAAGCAAACTGCAAACGACCGGAGGGCAGCCAGTCCCCATCCGGCTTCACGCCGGTGGAAACCTGGTTTGACGACTACACAATGACCACAATGACCGTACCGACCATTCTTCCGGCCCCCAACTGGCTTTACGCCAGTGGATGCCAGGTTTGTAGGCTACCGAGATTGAATCGTCATAGTTACTCAAGTCTCCGACCTGGGGCTTGCGACCGTTTCCAAACCTGGCTTCCACCGACGCAAGGTCGGGTGGGGAGCAGCGTTTCGGGTTCCGGTCGAGTTAGTCACCAAACCTTTAGTCCACTGGCACGGGGCCAGTGGGGCCGATCAATCGATCCATCTTTCTTCAGCCGCGAGGCAATGGAATGATGCGCTTATCAAGTAAGCCTGACAACCACTGGTAGCATCCGGGGATAAACATCCCCGCCTACGTTGGATTTTCTGATTTGCCGTTTCAAATTTCATCCGGGGATTCTTCCCAGTGCCTCCATATCAAGCCATCAATCAGGCTGCAGGTCTGATTATTCCTGAGATCATTCTGCTGGCGACAGTCTGCGTCATGTTCCTTGCCGGACCGTTTCTTGTGAGCGAAACAGGCAAAGCACCGGCCGGTTTGCGACACCGCTGGGGAATTCTGTCAATGCTGGCTCTGGGAGCTGCGATGTTTGCCTGGACGAAGGCTCCCATTCTGGAAGCCGGGGCAGGGCCGTTCCGACCCGATGAATTCGTATGGTTCGTACGAGGCGTCTCGTTGGTCGGCGGCATGTTGCTGACTTTGGTCCTGTGGGATCAGATCGACGATGGCCACGCGGCCGAAGCTCATGCCTGCCTGCTGGCGATCCTTGCCGGAGTCCACTTTGTCGCCCTCTCGAATGACCTCGTCGGCATTTTTCTGGGACTGGAACTCGTCAGTATCCCGACCTACATCCTGCTGTTTCTCGCCCGGCGCGACTGGATGTCCAACGAAGCGACCATCAAATACTTCCTGCTCAGCATCTTTTCATCAGCCTTCGTGCTGTACGGATTGAGCTGGGTCTTCGGCATTGCCGGAACCACCAATCTCACAGCGATCACGGAAAAGATTTCAGCTGCTTCGGCAATGACAGACCTTGGCATGTTCCGACTGGCGATGGTGCTGATCATTGCCGGACTCAGTTTTCGACTCACCGCAGTGCCGTTTCACTTTTATGCTCCCGATGTGTTCCAGGGCGTCACCTCGTCCTCTGCTGCCATGCTGTCGTTCGTGCCGAAAGTCGTCGGCTTTACCGCGCTGCTCAGACTGCTTCCTGTTTGTTTTGGTGAAGCTGGCTTTACAGACTGGATGCCAGTCGGTGCGGTGCGGGTTGTGCTGATGGTCCTTGCGATTCTGACCATGTTTGTCGGCAACCTGCTGGCATTGCGCCAGACCAGTCTG
>JANOUN010000410.1:0-1558 GCA_031416875.1 Planctomycetota bacterium
GATTCGCCGGTCACATACGGTCGCGGCAACCCTTCGCCCCAGCCGCAACTGCCGTCGTCCAGCACACAGCGCAGAATGAGCGTTTCGTTTGCGTGGCGCTCGTGCGACGCATGACGCACGGGGTTCTTCAAAGCGATGGGAACCTGAAATGCTGTAAGACGATGAATTCGCATAAGATCAAGCCGACTGGAATTCGGCGAATATGTTACAATGCGAGCGGGGGATGTCAATCCCCTGATTGACCGCGTGGACACTGCAAAAATCAGGGGACTCACGTCCCCCGCTCGCCGAACGCAGCTTCAGTCCAACCCGCGTAAAGTATACAACTTGCCCGCAGAACGACGAGTGTCTCGGCAACTCCACCGGTGAAGGACTTTACATGCCCAATCAGGAACTTACGACCGGCGACGGTGTTTCAATCAACATGTTCGAACTGAAATCCGGTGGCGGTTGCGACATGCTTATGCTGCACGGTGTTGCCAGAGCAGGGCGCACTTTTTCCGCATTCGCCGCCACGCTGCCGGATCAGTTACGGATTTCGGCGATTGATTTTCGAGGCCACGGTCAGTCAGGACGAGCCGATGCGCGATATCATGTGACGGATTATGTCCACGACGCGGTAGCCGCTTTGGAAGCGATTGGCCGCCCGACGATTCTGTATGGTCATTCGCTGGGATCTCTGGTCGCGGCTGCGGTGGCGGCGCAGATGCCGCAGGCGGTGTCGGCCATCGTGCTGGAAGATCCGCCGTCGATGGGCTATTGGCAGAACCTGGAAGCGACCAACTACCATCCGACGTTTGTGGCCATGCGGCAATGGGCCGGTCGGCTGGATCTTTCTTCACATGAAATCGCGTTGCAACTGCACGACGCTCCGATGAAGCCGATGGCGGACGGTCGAACGGTGAAACTCGGCGACGTGCGCGACGCGGTTTCTCTGCGGTTTACGGCGAGCTGTGTGAGGCAGCTCGACCCGCACGTCATGCAGACGATTCTGGAAGACGACTGGCAGAAAGGCTACGACGCGGAGTCGATTTTCAAGGCGATCCGTTGCCCCGTACTGCTCCTCCGCGGCAATACAGCGTTGGGAGGCATGTTGCCTGCGGATGATGCTGATCGGATGGTGGCCCAGTTGCGCGACTGCACGCGGATTGATTTTCCGACCGCCGGCCATCTGCTGCACTGGCAGGCGAGAGTTGAGGCGTCGCAGCAGACGTCGGTATTTGTGGAGTCGCTTTAGAACGTTCTGGCGTTATCGACCGAGGCCGCTCTCCGCTGGTTTCGCCGGCCTCTGCTGTCGCAATAACTCGTCGATGCGTTTTTTGATGATTTCATCGCGGCGTTCCTGACGCTTGTTGAGCCATTCTTTGGACTTGCCGAGCAACTGCTGCAGGCGTTCGATTTCTCTACGGCGCGACTGCTGACTGGCATCGAATTCCTTTTCGAGATGTTCTGTCAGCAGCTTTTTCAGCTCCGTTCGGTCCGCGTTTTCAGCGGCGGTCTTCAACCAATTCTGAACGATAGTTGCAGCCGGATCACCATCGAGCTTCGGCTGCGAGAC
>JANOUN010000411.1:0-1712 GCA_031416875.1 Planctomycetota bacterium
TACCGCAATACCGACGCCAATCAGCGCCAACTGCTAAATCACAGCAAATCCGCTGATCCACGATCACGAGCTTTGTAAATTGTGCTAAGACTTGTAACTTTTTCCGGGTAAAGATGAGCTTGCCGAGCAGGACTTCGCGGCGCGCCGCGACCAGCGACCAGACGAGATCGACTGAACGGCAACGTGTCGCCGTGGAGCGGACCCTCGCCGCAAGGCAGTTCGAGCTTCTCTGGAAAGTCCATTCCGGCAGAATGGACCTACTTGGAAAACTGCGAAAATTCTGGGGTAAATTGGGGAACCGGGGATTGGGAGCGTTGCTCGGGGGAAGTGGTTGGCGGTACTTTGAGGAAGAATGCGGCGACCGTGGTGGTGTGTGAGCGTCGGGGCACATGGGAGGTCAGCCAACCGGAAGAATTGTCTTGGAAAAGGTCGCGACTCCAATGCGGCAGTTTGATTCCGTTAACGATCGATAGTCAGAAACGGCCGTGTTGCGTTCGATTTCGCAGTTGTTCAGAAACGTTCGAAGCGGCATCCGCCGGGCGTGGCTGAGTCCCCATCGCATCGATCGTGATGATCGCACCATTCAGATTGACCAGCTTCAGGACTTCAGGAATCGCTGTAATTTCATTGGGTTTTGCATCTGTGGCGACTTGTGCCAGCGTCAGTCCGAAATCCGAAAGCCAGACACTCACAAGGTGCATCGCTCCGAGTCCATTGGCGCGGTCGTGACTGCCCTTCATCGTTTTGCCATCAATCGCCAGGTGAGTCTTTTCGGTGCTGCTGACCCCGGACTTTTCTTTCGCAGCCTCAAACAGCGCGTTCAACCAGGAGACGAAACTCGATTGAAACGCCTCAACCTTAACGGCCGACAAGACTCTCCGAATGACGTCTCGCGATGGAATTCCATTGGGCAGATCAAGTCCCTGCTGCAGCAGATGTTTTTTTGCGACCGCCCACTTGGCAATTCCAGTCGGACCTTTGGCTCCCGCAAGAACCCCCATCAAGGAAATGGTGAGGACACTCGGCAGTGGATGCAATCGATTGATCGTCGATCGAGGATCTTCTAACTCATCAAAGTGACAAACAATTTCCCGAAGCCCAATACTAACATCTGACGGTGGCACGAGTTTCTCTCCGTAACATGCGATGACAGTTCGTATGCTGCGGAGGTATACTCAAAATGCGAATGCGGCGCAACTCTCTATTTTACCAAATTGCCCCAATGTGCGCGCTGGCCTTGGGTCGACCCGCGTTTCAAGGGTGTTTTGGGGGGCTTGAATTCGTCGCATTCAACTTCCGTTTTGACAGCAGAGACGCGTCCGTAATAGAATGCGGAATTCTGAAAAGGAATCTGCAATGACCAGAACATTTCCAACAGACCTGAACCAGTTCATTCAAGATGAACTTCAAACAGGCGGATATGCCGATGAAGATGCCGTGTTGACAGCCGCATTAGAGGTCTTCCGCGAAGTGAGGCAGCGGCATTCTGATCTGCGTGCTCGAGTGCAGGAATCATTGGCACAGGCTCACGCTGGACAAGCGACTTCGCTGGACATGGATGAGATTCGAGAATCGCTGACGAATCGCCTTACTCAGCAAGAAGGCTGAGTCGGATGTCCTAGGTTCACAAGACGCCAACCGCCTCCGCGAAACACGGGATCATTCGGTTCTGGAGATTGCGGCATGATGTTGCGAATGTGTTCGTGGACGAC
>JANOUN010000412.1:0-1993 GCA_031416875.1 Planctomycetota bacterium
TCTATTGACGGGATTTCTGCCGTGTGGGCTTGTCTACAGTTTTCTGGCTTTGGCGGCAAGTTCCGGAAGTGTTGCAAAAGGCGTCCTGATCATGTTGAGTTTCGGACTGGGAACAATTCCTGTTATGCTGGTGACAGGGGCTGGCTGCTGTGGGGCATGAATTATGGTCAATGGTGTAGTCTGCAGTTTGCCATGTTGTGTGTACTTGGTATCGGAGTCGTCGTACACGTCATGTTGCATTGGGCGTGGGTGTGCGGGGTCGTTGTACGAAAGTTGCTGCATCGCAAAGAACTTCCGGACGACGGAATTCAAACGGTGTACGGAGTTGGACTGCTGATCACGCTGCTGTTGACAGCAGCCACGGTGATTGGTTTTGCGATGTTGACAATTCAAATGCCACCTCAATAGGAGAATCCTGATGATCAAATTAGATCGAATTCTTGTTCCGACAGACTTCAGTGACTTCAGCCGTCCGGCAATGTTGTACGGGTGTGCCATCGCAGCTCGCTTTGGCGCGGAACTGCACTTACTGCATATCGTGCCTGATCCCGCCATGCTGGTCCCGGAGGCTGCAGCATTCTCAGTCGAGACGATGCAGGCTCAATCGGAATCGCTGGTCAAAGACGCGGAGGTCATGCTGCAGAAGTTACCATCGGATGGTTGGGAAGATGGAAAGCCAATCGTGCGCGAAGTGCGGGTCGGAGCGGCGTTCATGGAGATCATCGACTACGCTCGCGAAAACGAGATCGACCTGATCGTGATCGGGACTCACGGTCGTTCCGGCCTGATGCACGTCCTGATGGGCAGCGTCGCTGAACGCATCGTCCGCAAAGCCCCCTGCCCCGTGCTGACGGTGAAACCGGAAGGTCATCAATTCGTGATGCCGTAGCGCTGGCGAACAGTGGGGTAAGCTTCCAGCTTGCCGTGGCTTCATGAAAACTCCCTGCTTTTTGGCAAACTTGACAAGCTGGAAGCTTATCCCACTCTAAAAAAGATCGTCACGCTTCTGCCATGCGCAGCAGGACTTTCCCCGCCACAGACGAGTCTTCTGCGGCTTTGACCGCATCCTGGATCTGATCCAGGGTGCAGGTTCGAGCGATTTCAGTGCCCAGCACACCTGCCAAAAGAAATGGGTCAGGTCTTTTTCTTTGGTCTTCCTCTGGTGCGTGTTGTGGTTTCGAGACCAAGGCGAACGGCACTGCTCCTGGTCCATTGGTCATCACCAAACGGCACGCCGCGTTGGACGCTGCGGCGAAGCGAGTTCAACTCTTCCTCCGCCTCAACTTTATTCACCCAGGAACGCCAGTTCCGCGGCAACGGTGGATCATCGGGAATTGCCAGCCAGCGGCGTTCGTCTGCACGCTGGAAGCGAGCATAAGCAGAACTCCATTGCCAGTCTTCCGCAAGCTCAATCAAATTTGCACGCACTGGATTTCGCTCCACGTACCGCATCACCGTCAGCAAGTGCCCGTCTGTCTGGATGGGAAACGATTTGAAGCGTCCCTGATAAAGATGTCCCGTGCCACCGGTTGCGTAATGAGCATGCCAACGCATCGTGTGCATTACGGTGAGGCGACGGAAGAACTCGCTGACCTGATCGCTGGTTTTGGGCCGGACTACGAAATGCCAGTGATTGGGCATTGCCACCATGGCATAAATCGGCAGCGGCACGATTTCCCACGTTTCTTACACAACACGCATGAACGCGGCATAATCTTCCGGCTTTTCAAAAATCGTGAGCCGAGCCACCGCTCGATTCAGAACGTGGAAAACTTCACCAGTCGGACAAATGCGTTTCGTGCGTGCCATGCCGGGACTCTAACACACAATCCTGTCAAAAAAAGAGACCTGACCCAATAGTGTTCGGCACTTCGATTGCTGTTGAATCGTGTGTGCTTGAATTTTGACCAGGGCGGGGGCAATTGGCGAGTCGCTTGGAGGAATTCGGCGACTTCAGGGGAATGCGTTTACCATAGCGCGCAGCAGCGAACGG
>JANOUN010000413.1:0-2310 GCA_031416875.1 Planctomycetota bacterium
TTGATGCGCCATCGATCGGGCATTCACGCACCGAAGCGATATTTCATGCCTAATCGTTACACGACGCCGAAGGACCGGCGCAATAATGTTCCCAAATCTCAACACTTCGGCAAATTGCGACCGACGCCAGTTGCCGGGGGGTTAAACCGACCTCGCCTCAGAAAGCGGGCGGTCGTGCATGCATTCGCGGAACTAAGTTCTCCCAGTGGCTCTTCCATCAATCCACGTTGGCTGTCTGCTTGAGCTGTGAATGATCGCCCCCGTCTCAAATCCTGCGTATACCGTCGACTTTGATCTTTACGGACTGGTCGGCATTCGCGCTGTTTCGCACCGATCAGAAGATTGTGCAGCAGTCTCCATGGCGTTGGGGCCGATTCAGAAGCCGTTGAATCGAACTCCGGACATTATCGTGCGTTTTGTGCACCACATCGAGACTGCAGGACCGATGTGCCTTGTCGGCGGTCATGACTGTGGTTTTTCCGGCGATCAATTCTTCATTGTGCGCGGAAAGAACAAATCATCCATTCGCGTTCAGGTTCCCTTTGAAGACGTTGGCGGGCGGTGTGAGATCGTTTGCGAGTCAGGGCTGCGGTCGATTCCACTGCTCATTGAGATCATCAACCTGACCGCGCTTCAGCGTGGTGCAGTTCCCCTGCATGCGTCAGCCTTTGAGTTCAATGGGCACGGAATCCTTTGTGCAGGCTGGGCGCAGGGCGGGAAGACGGAAACTCTCCTGGGATTCATGGCCAACGGTGCCCGCTACATCGGGGATGAGTGGGTCTACGTACAGGAACACTCCATGTTCGGCATCCCGGAGCCAATGCATGTCCGGGATTGGCATGTTGATGATCTACCCGGTTTTCGGCAACGACTGGACTGGCGTGAACGCCTCAAAATGCGCTGCCTTCGAATGGCCGCGGGGTCAGTTGAAAGGGTTGGATCCGCCAAACCGATGAATTGGCTTGTGCCTCATCGATCCACACAACGGCTTGTCTCTCTCCTGAACCGGCAGCGGTATCTGGAGGTCCTCCCGAACGCCCTGTTCGACACCCCCATCACAAATCCCTGTGGTCAACTCGAACATATCGTGTTCGTCATCTCGCATGACTCACCCGAATATCGAATGGAACCAGTGGACGTGAATTTCGTGATCAAGTCGCTGGCCGCAGCACTGGAGCAGGAACGGAGCCACCTCCTGGAAAAATATCGAATGTTTCGATTCGCATTTCCGGACCGGCACAATCCGAGGATTTCGGCCGCTGGTCAGGCAGAGGCAGATTTACTCAGGGCTCGACTCAGCCACTTGCCAGCCAGCATTGTTTACCATCCGTACCCCATGTCGCCAGCCCGGCTGTTTGAAACGATCTCTCCGCTGTTTAGCACTCCCAAAGGCGTGATGCTATGATTCGAGTCACACTCATCGGCCCTGACGGAAGTGGCAAGTCTGCCGTGACGGAAAGGCTTGTGAAAACAATGCCGGTTCCGGTACGCCGCATTTACATGGGAGTGAACCTGGAATCCAGCAATATTATGCTGCCCACGTCACGCCTGCAGCTGGCCATAAGGCGATGGCGCGGACTTCCTCCGGATTCGAACGGCCCTCGCGATCCACAGCACGTTGAGAGGATTTCCGGAGGATTCCTGAAGCGAACGCTGAGATTCATCAAATCGGCCGTTCGTACGACCAATCTGGTAGCCGAAGAGTGTTTTCGACTGGCGGTGATTCGATGGTGGCTGTTTCGCAGGTTTGTGGTGATTCAGGATCGGGATTTCTTCGTTGACTACTTTGAGTACGATGTCGCCGACAACGGCCAGTCCAGGTCTCTGTGCCAGCGTCTCCATGGATGGTTTCTGAGATCGGTTTACAGCAAACCGCACCTGACCATTCTGCTTGATGTGTCCACCGAAACAATGCTGGCTCGAAAGCAGGAAGGCACCGCAGAGGATCTGAACAGACGATTGCAACACTATCGCGAACTGGTCAGCCAGATGCCGGCTCATGCTGTCGTCAATGCTGAAGGGATACTAGATGACGTGACAACCCTGTGTCGTGACAGCATTCTGAGTTTTCAACAGCGTCGACGGGCGAACTGTGCCGACGAAAGTGCAGAACGCGTGGCTCAGCCTCCTGTGATTATCATCGGACTCGATTGCGTCACAGGCCTTCAGACGGCTCGTAGTTTCAGTCAACTTGGAATACGTGTCATTGGCGTGGCGTCTCGGATCAATCATTTCTGCTGCCGCACCAATACAGTAGAGACGATTCACGAGTGCGAAACCTCCGGCGCGAAGCTTGTCAAACGACTTTTG
>JANOUN010000414.1:0-5784 GCA_031416875.1 Planctomycetota bacterium
GGATTTCCCTGTCGCAGCAATGATAAGGCAGACATCAGCAACACGGTTCATCGCCGTCGCAGCAGGAACCAGCGGCTGTGATTGTCGCGTCGAAACCCAACCCTTTTGTCTCCTTTGGATCACGAATCTTCAGGCGTCGGCAGTCGAATAACTGAGCAGCCTCTAATGGAATTTCCTGATGCGGTTCAATCGTTTCAAACATCCCGGCGTACGGCGGCAGCTGAATCAGGCGAGTCAGCTTATCGCAAACCGCCATGCGCTGACCACGAACGAACATGTGTCCGTCATCATCTTCAACCCGGCGAAACGGACCTTTGTAAACCACCGCCTGATTGCGTTCCAGACACGGACCGTCTTTGCCCTTCCATGCAATCACCGTCATCGATCGGAATTCAATTCCCTCGATCGTCTGCCACGGTTCTGCCTGGCGTTTTGCAATCGTGATGCCGTGAAACCCGGCTTCGGCAAACACTTCCAGGAACTGGTCTTCGCGAAAAGCACCCGAAAGACATCCGGACCACAGATGTCCATCCTGCTGCATGTGATCCGGCACAGTCTCGTCGCTCACGATATCGCTGATGACCGCGCGCCCTCCGCGTTTCAGCACCCGGAAGATCTCGGTGAAAAGCTGACGTCGATCCTTTTGACGGACCAGATTCAGCACGCAGTTCGACACCACGCAGTCGATAGTATTGTCCGCGATCAGCGGGCGCTCTTTTCGCAACTGTTCTTCCAGTCGGCGCCCTGCGATCCAGTCGGATGAACTTTGAACAGGCTTTTCGGCAAGGCGTGTGTTGAGCAGATCCAGATCCAGCTGCAAATCCTGGATCATGCCATAGCGAAATTCGACGTTGCGGTAGCCAATCTTCCCTGCGACTTCAGCGCGATAACTCCGCGACAGCGCCAGCATTTCGGTGTTGCAATCGACGCCAATCACAATTCCCTGCGGCCCGACTACCTGAGACATGATGTAACACAGTTTACCGGCCCCGGAACCCAGGTCCAGAACCGTGTCACCTTCATTGACCCACGCACTGGGATCTCCGCAACCGTAGTCTTTTTCGATGATTTCCTGCGGCACGACTTTCAGATACTCGCCGGCATATTGCACCGGACAGCACAGCGCCGGTTCCACCTGCTTTGATGCAGCCGCATAGCGATCATAGACCGCGGCTTCGGAGCATGCAGTTGAATCCTGTGGTATTTGAAGCGAGGCCGACACTTCCAACTTCCTTTCTGTTGCGCTGATGCAATTCTTACTCAAGGCTGAAAAAGGCATTCGTCCACGACGAAGTGTCCTCATTCTGGCATCGAATGTTTGCCAAGTCTGTGAGGCAGCATACAAAGTCCCGCGTGAGTCGTTACAATCTCACCGGTCTCATAGACTCATAATTTTTGAGAATTCTGTGCGACGCACTTCGCTCAACCGCCGTGCCGAGGATAGACCATGACAGTCTTTGAGTTCCTGATCCTGTTGCTGGTTGCAGGCGTTTGCGGTTCTCTGGCGCAATCACTTGTCGGGTACTCGCACGGCGGGTGTCTTGTATCGATCGTGCTGGGATTCATAGGAGCCGTGTTGGGGACCTATCTGGCACGGGAGGCAGGATTGCCGGAACTATTTGCCATTCAGATCGGCGGGCGTACGTTTCCGGTCATTTGGTGCATTATCGGTGCGACCCTGTTCGCCGCATTGTTGGCGCTGATACGGCGTCCGCGAGGGAAGTAGTTCAACACTCAAGAAAATCTGTGATGGAACCCTGGCTGGCCTATCTTGTGCTGTGTCCGGCAGCCTTGATCGGGGGAATGATCAATTCTGTGGCCGGTGGCGGCACGCTCATTACGTTTCCTGCTTTGTTGTGGGCATTGGGAGGCACTCCGGGTGCGACCATCATTGCGAACGCGACAAACACGGTCGCACTGTGTCCTGGCGCGCTGTCTGGTTCCTGGGGTTATCGCCGCGAGCTGAGAGAACTATGGAGTTGGGTGCGGTGGCTGGCCGTGCCAAGTCTGATTGGCGGCCTGGCGGGGTCGTACATCGTTGTCCTCGCGCCGGAATCGTCGTTCAAGGCCATGATTCCGTGGCTGATTGGACTGGCCACTGTGCTGTTTATTCTGCAGCCTCGACTGATGCCTGCGTCGAGAGCAGCAGTCGCGCCAGATCGTGGCACGTCGGACGATTTAACGGCAGCCATACCAGGTCCCCGTTACCTGTGGCTCGTGTTCGGGCTGCAACTGCTGGTTGGTTTCTATGGCGGTTACTTCGGAGCCGGGATTGGAATTCTGATGCTCAGTACGCTCAGCCTGTTGCACCTCGGAAATATTCATCATGTGAACGGAATGAAGACAGTTCTTGCCGGGATGATCAACGGAATTGCCGTTGTGGTGTTTGTGATCTCCGGCAGCGTGAACTGGAAACTGGCGGTACCCATGTTGATTTCAGCATCCATCGGTGGCTGGCTCGGTGCGACGCTGGCACGCAGGATGGACCGCACAATTGTACGCAGGATCGTCATTGCGATCGGTGTCGTGCTGACGACCTGGTATTTCACTCAACAGTGGCTTTTTGCGAAGTGATCGGCCGGGTCAGTAATCGAACCAGATCCCGCCACCGTACAAGTTCTCCACGCGGTTCAGGAATTGGTACTGCAGCGACGGGCCGTTGTAATACTGGAGGCCAACGCGAAGCCGATGCCGCGTTTGGAGACCTTGCCAGCCCCAGCCTGCCACCGTGTTGAATCCACCCTGAAAATCGAAATCTTCGCGAATATGATAGTTCGCCGCAAAATATGGGGCACCACCGAGGCTGGACTGTGCGACAGGCAGATACTGAGTCCCGAACTGAAACTCCAGTGGTTTCGCGCCCCCTTCGGCCCCCAGCGCATAGGCAATTTCGCCGTAAACCTGCGTTGAATATTTCAGATCCTGCGTCACGCCGATAATCGCCGAGTCACGCACATAGTTGATGCGATTAAAGGTGGGATTTTCCAGCAGGAACTCATCACCGATGTGAGAACTGACATGATAGTAACCGTATTTCACGGCGGTTCCATTGAATCGATTCGTACCGAGCAAACCCGCTCGGTAGTCAGAACCTTCCAGCATGGCGCTGACTTCGTCAGGCAGCACGCGGGCAAATACAGCTCCTTCGATATCAACCTGAAATCCCTGTGGGTTTACGGAGTCACAGTTTCCATATCGTAACAGCCCGAATCGCCCACCCAGCACGGCATCCCATACGCGACGCTTGCTGCGCGTGTCGCGCAACTGAATGAACTGCATTCTGGGCTCTTTTTCACCGGCAATGTAGGACTTGTACATCAGACCCCGGGGCAGCACCTGCCAGCAATCGCAGCTGTTGCACTGAACTGGCTCATTTGAAAAGACCTGCTGCGGTGCGATCGGTAAGTCCGTCACAGTCTGTGGCATCAGGTCATTCAGCGGCGCATAGCCTCTTGAACCAGGTGCGGATTGCAGAACAGAAGGCATCGCCGGATCTGTTTCGTAATCAACCGACTCCTCGCCGCTGAGTGCGTCATGTGTCGGCACATCAGGAATTGAGCCCGTATCGCTGTCCTGCAGGGCCGACGTTTTCACATTTGATGTGAACTGTGTCAGAAAGGAAGGGGCCTTCCGGGCTGCCTGCGATTCAAGATCCGCATCCGACAACATTGGCTCAAAGGGATCCACTTTTCGGTGGTCCGGCGCAAACTCGCCGGACGGCTGATTCCGCCAGGCATACAACCAACTATCCTGAGCCACACACAGTGTCGGGAGCATGGCGACGGCCACAACTGCCAACACGCATCGCTGAATTGTGTTTTGAGGTTGAATGGATATTTGTTGCATGGAAATCAGTGGGATCTGCTCACGAAGAATGCTGCGTCTCCAGCCCAGATGCTGTTGCTGATGGGAACACCAGCCACAGTTGCCGATTTGGCATGGGGCGAGGAATCTGCTGGCGACTCAGACCGTGTGCAATCCACTGAATTTTCGGATTTTCAGTGATTGGATCTGAGCCCATGCAACCTCTGAATTCAGATTTGCCCGTCCAGCGATGCGGTCAGGTAATCCGCGTAAATCGAATCGGTCGTGAGTGTAATTTCGACGGAATCCCTGAGCGCAGATTCATGCAAAAAAACACTCAAGTTGCACAACGCAGCTGCCGAAGACGCGACGTTGAGGGCGGGCACTGGACGCGACAGGGTTGTTAACGGCACAATACAGTGCCTTTTTGATCCATCCTGCGAAGAATTCCCGCCTCGATCCTATGAAAACCATTCGTCTCATTCTGATCCTGTTGCTTGTCGCGCGCGTCGATGCGGTTGATGACATCGACTTCGGCACGCAGATCAAACCACTCCTTGCATCGAAATGCTTCGACTGCCACGGCCCCGACACGCAGGAAAGTCATCTGCGGCTGGATCGTCGAGCGGCGATGTTGCGCGGCGGAGATTCCGGGGAGCCAGCCATCGTCGCGGGAGACGGCGAAAACAGTCATTTGATTCAGCTGGTCCGTGGCACAGAAGCCGGAAAACGCATGCCTCCGGATGAAGCCGATCGTCTGTCGCTGGACGAAATTCAACTGCTGCAGTCATGGATCGATGAGGGTGCGCGATGGCCGGGGCCGGAGGGCGCAGAGGAGGACGAAGCGACCACGTCAGATCACTGGTCGTTTCAACCCGTTGGAAACGTGCAACCGCCGGCAATCGAACATGCATGGGTCGCGAACGATATCGACGCGTTTGTGCTGCAGATGCTGCAGGAACATTCCCTGACACCGAATCCGCAGGCGACCAGAGCCGAACTGATTCGACGGATCTACCTCGACATGCTCGGCCTGCCGCCGGCTCCTGAAGAGGTGCAGGCGTTTGTCTCAGATCGTGATCCGCAGGCTTATGGGCGGCTGGTGGAAAAAATCCTGGACAGTCCGCACTACGGAGAGCGGTGGTCTCGTTACTGGCTGGACCTTGTGCGGTTTGCGGAAACGAACGGCTATGAAACCAACCGTGAACGTCCGAACGCCTGGCCGTATCGGGACTACGTGATCCGATCCCTCAACGACGACAAGCCATACGATCAGTTTCTGAAGGAACAGATTGCCGGGGATGCGATCGGCGTCCCGGAAGCCACCGCGTACCTCGTCGCCGGACCCTATGATCTTGTGAAGAGCCCGGACATCAATCTGACGCTCATGCAGCGGCAGAACGAACTCGACGACATGATCAACACATCCGGGACGGCCTTTATGGGGCTGACTCTGGGATGTGCTCGCTGCCACAATCACAAGTTTGATCCAATCCGGCAGACGGATTATTACTCACTCCAGGCCATCTTCGCGGGGATTCAGCATGGTGACCGGGCGATGCCGTTGTCAGAACAGCAACAGCAGGAGATTGCTCAGATCGATCAAAAGCTGGTGCAACTCCGAGAACAGCTCAAGCCGTTTGTGAAGGATGCCGGTCCCAGTCGACCTCCTGTGAACGCTCAAGGCAATGAAGAACTGTTGGCACCGGCTGATGCAAAGTTCGTCCGCTTCACGATTGAAGCCACCAACGCATCTGAACCGTGCATTGATGAATTGGAAATCTTCAGCGGCACGACAAACGTGGCCCTGTCTTCGACCGGGGCGAAAGCAACCTGTTCCAGTGCGTTGCCCGGGTATGAGATCCATCAGCTCGAACACGTCAACGACGGGCGATTTGGAAATGCACGCAGCTGGATTTCCAATGAAGCCGGGCGAGGCTGGATTCAGATTGAGCTGCCGCAAGTCGTGCCGATTCATCG
>JANOUN010000415.1:0-11171 GCA_031416875.1 Planctomycetota bacterium
CTGGAAGAAGGCTTGCGAATACTGGATCTCGTCCGGCAGAAAACCGGACTTCCGACAACGACCGACATTCACGAAGCTGCTCAGGCGGCTCCCTGTGCTGAAGTCTGCTCGATCCTGCAGATCCCGGCATTCCTCGCGCGACAGACCGACTTGATCGTGGCTGCCGCAGATGCTGCAGTCGCACGCGATATCTGCGTGAATGTCAAGAAGCCGCAGTTTGTAGCCCCCGAAGACATGATTCACGCGGTCAACAAATGCCGCGCCAGGGGATTGAAAAACGTGATGCTTTCCGAACGAGGGTCAACATTTGGTTACGGTCGCCTGGTCAATGACTTTCGTTGCGTACCGATTATGAAGTCCTTTGGCGTGCCCATTGTCTATGATGCGACTCACAGTGTGCAGCTGCCAGGTGGCGGCACGACCGGCGGTCAGCGCGATATGGTCCCGCCGCTTGCGCGCGCTGCCGTCGCGGTCGGCTGCGACGCCGTGTTTATGGAGACTCACCCGGATCCCGACAAAGCCAAAAGCGACGGGCCCAATATGGTGATTCTTGACAAACTGGAATCGCTGCTCAGGCAATTGACCATCCTGCGTGAAACCGTATTGTCCTTTGACTGCTGATATCCTGCCTCAGATGAATCCCGGTTGCGAGAGTGCGAATCCGGCCGTTGAACGTCGGTCTCTGCAGAATGCAAAGACGAATCGACCTGCGAATTTCAGTTCTTCCGTGACAACGGTCGGTCAGATTTGTTAGGCTGCTCATCCCCGATTGTGTATTGACCGTGTTCCCGCCTCTGCTTTCCTTCCTTTGCCGACTGACGCCGTGAAACACAGACGTTCGCCTCTGCTGCTTTCGTCAGCCATCCTCCTGCTGACCATGCTCGCTGTCCAGTCGATGGCTTCCACGAGAGTTCGCGCCGACGATGCGGAAGGAACCTCCGTCGTTGATTTTCAAAACGACCTCCAGCCGATATTTACACGGCTCGGATGCAACAGCGGACCATGTCACGGAAAGGCACGCGGCCAGGGCGGGTTTCAATTGTCACTTCTGGGCTTTGATCCTCAGCAGGACTATGACGCGATTACCAAAGAAGGCCGAGGACGCCGGATCTTTCCAGCGGCTCCGGAGCACAGCCTGCTGCTTGCCAAACCGGCGGGCACAGTTCCTCACGGCGGCGGACGACGACTTGAGGCCGGTGGTCCTGAATATCAAACGATGCTCAACTGGGTGCGTCAGGGGATGCCGCGAAAGGCTCCTGATGCCCCAACACTGAAATCGATCACCGTCTCACCGTCGTCAATCGTTTCCGCTCCGGGGCAGACTCAGTCACTCGTCGTGACAGCGCAATTCTCCGATGGCACAGCGCGCGATGTCACCAGGCTGACAGCGTTTCAGTCGAATGAAGCACCCATCGCTGCGGTTGATGAAACGGGACTTGTCACTGCCGGACAAATCACCGGCGTCGCGGCGATCATGGCGCGGTTCATGGGACAGATCGCGGTCTGTGATGTCTTGATTCCCCGTTCTGAAGCTATTGCCGCCGAGGTTTACGCTCAGCTCCCGCGAAACAATTTCATCGACGATCTGGTCTGGCGGAACCTTCAGCGACTGAATATTACCCCGTCACCCGTGTGTGACGATCACACGTTTCTGCGGCGCGTCACCACGGATCTCTGTGGTCGCATTCCCACGCCGGATGAAGTGACTGCGTTCCTTGCCGATATGGCGGCTGACAAGCGTGCCAGACTTGTCGATCGATTGCTGCTGGAGCCCGAATTCGCTGATCACTGGGCGAACAAATGGGTCGATCTCCTGCGACCGAATCCCTATCACGTCGGGATCAAAGCGACATTCAACTATGATCGATGGATCCGAGCGTCGTTTCAGGAACGCAAGCCGTGGGATCAGTTCGTGCGTGAACTAATTACCGCGCGCGGCAGTACGTTTCACAACGGGGCCGTGACGATGTTTCGGGACCGTCGCCAGCCGGAAGAGATTGCCACGCTGGTCAGTCAGCTGTTTGTGGGTGTGCGACTTGAATGCACCAAATGCCATCATCATCCGTTTGAAGTCTGGGGGCAGGATGACTTCTATAGCTTTGCCGCGTATTTCGCGAGGATCGGACGCAAAGGGACCGGCATTTCAGCGCCCATCTCGGGGTCGGAGGAATTCTTCTTTACAGGCAGTCAGGGCAGCGTATCACATCCTGTGACCGGAGAAGTTATGAAACCTCGTCCGTTGTTCGGTGAAGCACCGCCAACCAAAGAGGGAGATGATCAGCGCGAAGCCCTGGCGGTGTGGATCACTTCACCGCAGAATCATTTGTTCGCTCAGGTCATGGCGAATCGAGTCTGGGCAGACTTGATGACTCGCGGATTTGTAGAACCTGTCGATGACATGCGGGCGACCAACCCGCCAACGAACGGACCCCTGTTGAAGGCATTGGGGGAAAACTTTCGGGATTCAGGATTCTCGCTGACCGAGCTGGTGCGAGTGATCGCGAATTCGCATGTCTATCAGCTGAGTTCGCTGCCGAATGAAACCAACATTTCGGATACGCGCAACTACTCGCGGCACTATCGTCATCGACTGCGTGCGGAAGTTTTGCTCGACGCGGTGACCCAGGTGACCGGTGTGCCACCGGAGTTTGAAGCCATGCCGCCGGATTCATCCGCGAAGCAGCTCTGGACGCACCGTTCGGATTCTCTGTTTCTCGACACGTTCGGGCGACCCGACCCGAATCAGAATCCGCCGTGCGAGCGAACCACGGATTCGACTGTGGTGCAGAGTCTGCATCTGATGAATTCGGAAAAGCTTTATCGGGATATCGGACACGACAATGGTAAGGCGCGAACGCTTGCAAACAGTGAAAAGACGGCGGCCGAGGTTGCTTCTGAACTTTATCGACTCATTTTCGGACGTGAACCGACCGCTGATGAGACGGCCCTGGTGGGGGAACAACTTGCCGCCGAGGGCGCGATCCGCCAGAACGTAATCGAAGATTTGACGTGGGCGATGGTGAATTCGGCTGAATTTGTATTTCAGGATTAGGGTGAGCGGCAAGGCGCTAGCGGGGTGTTGATTTAGTGATTCGGCTCATGGTCATACCAACCCGAAGCGCCAGCGAGGAATTCAGCGTTTCTGCCTCGCTGGCGCTTCGGGTTGGTATTAAATCAACAACCCGCTGGCCGCCGGTCATAGTTTGGAGGGGTGACGCATGAGAAATCGACCGCGATGCGATGGATTCACACGACGAAATTCATTGCAGCTGGGACTCGGAGCGCTGCTTGGTTCAGGTTTTGTGGACAGCCTGCGCGTTGTGGGAGAATCACAGCATGCAGGACGTGGACCAATCGCCAAAGCAAAACGCTGTATTCTGATCTGGATGGATGGTGGTCCGTCGCATTTTGAAACATTCGATCCCAAACCCGATGCGCCCCTGGAATATCGAGGCGAGTTCTCCGACATCGAAACCGCGGTGCCGGGAATTGCCTATTCGGAACACATGGTCAGGCTGGCTGCCAGTCTGAATGACTACGCCATGATCCGATCCATTCGCCATGATCAGGGAAATCACGGTGCCGGCAATCACTATATGACGACCGGTGCACCGCCGCGAATTCCGGTGGGCTGCGGAGCGTTTGTCAGTTTCCATCCCAGCATGGGTTCTGTCGTGGCAAAGGAACTGGGGAAAGACAATGGACTACCGCCTTACTTCAGCATGCCACAGATGGCCCGGTCCGGCGGTCCCAGCTTTCTTGGCGCGAAGTACGCCCCATTCGTGGTCGATGATGATCCGAATCGGGATAAATTCAAGGTGCGCGATGTCGCGTTGCCCCGGGATCTGACCGACCTGCGATTCGGATCGCGTACAGACCTGCGGGCGAAGATCGACAGGATGGTACGTATCAACGATGAAGCAGCCGGTGATCCGCTGCTGGCGTTCGATGCGTACTACCAGCAGGGACATCACCTGGTCACATCGCCCGATGCGCAGAAAGCGTTCGATATTGAACAGGAATCGCCGGAGATTCGCGATCGATATGGACGAAACGGATTTGGCCAGAGATGCCTGCTGGCCAGGCGACTGGTCGAAGCTGGTGTACCGTTTGTGACTGTCTACGATGGCGGCTGGGATCACCACAGCGATATCTTCGGAGCATTGCGGAAACGTTTGCCGGGCTGGGACAGTTCCGTGGCGACCTTGATTCAGGAATTGAAAGAACGCGGGCTGCTCGACAGCACCCTGGTTGTGGCGCTGGGGGAATTCGGGCGCACGCCAAAGTTATCGACGCTGTCTGGCCAGTCGACGGCCGGTCGCGATCACTGGGCCAATGCGATGTCCGTGCTGATGGCTGGCGGCGGAACTCCGGGAGGAACTGTCGTGGGCGCGACAGATCGCAAGGGATTTTCGGCGGTCGATCGAGTGCTCTCACCCGAGAATTTTGTGGCCACAGTTTATCACAAGTTAGGCATCGATCCGGGAAAGATCGTCTACACGCCGGAGGGACGCCCGACGCATTTGGTGAGTGATCCGACTCCCATTATGGAGTTGATCTGAAACATGTTGCGAACAAGTCGAGTCTGCGGGATCTGTTTCATTGCGATCGTATTCATCGTACCGTGTCTGGCTGGTGATCCGCCAGTGATCGAGCGGCTGATACCCGCTGGCGGCCAGCGCGGGACGACGGTGGATGTGAAACTGATTGGAAAACCCGGTGACAGCGATCTGCGAGTTGTCAGTGAAGACAATTCGATTGTGTTCACGCCAAATGAAAAGAAAGACGCGGCCAGCGTTGCGATCAGCGAAACGGCGAGGCCGGGAGTGCATTGGCTGCGATTCTGCATTGCCGACGGAGCCACGGAACTGAAGCCGTTCCTTATCGGCGTAATTCCGGAAATGAGCGAATCAGAACCCAACGCAAAAACTGCTGAAGCCAATGCCGCGGAGCTGCCGTCTGTTACGATCAACGGTGTGCTGGAGAAATCAGGCGATGTCGACACATTTGCCGTGACGCTCAGCAAGGGCCAGACGCTGATCTGTGCGCTGCAGGCAAATTCAGTCATCGGTTCGCCGATGGATGCTGTGCTCCAGATCGTAGACGCACGCGGAACTGTGATCGCGCAGAATGACGATGACCTCAGTTTTGACCCGCGAGTCAACTTCGTTGCCCCTGACAACGGAAAATGGTTCGTGCGCACGTTTGCATTTCCAGCCGCCCCGAACAGTACGATCGGTTTTGCCGGGGGCGCAAACTTTGTGTATCGACTCACTCTGACAACCGCCGCCATCGTGGAACACACGGAGCCTGCCATGCGGTTTGATCAGGACGTTGACACATCCCTGGCCGTTTTCGGCTGGAATCTCGAGAGCCCGACGGCATCCTTGAATCGGGATCAGCAGGCACTGACCGGACTGTACGCGCTGCCGTATCCCGTTCCGCGTACCGACGTTCCTTCCATCGTCGAATCACAGTTGACAGCCGATCGACTTTTGACGTTTCCTGTCGCTGTGACGGGACGCGTGACATCAGCCGAAGACGACGTGTTTGTGTTTAATGCCAGCAAGTCACAAAAGCTGAGTCTGGGTGTTCACGCTCAGCGCATCGGTTCGATGCTGGATCCCGTGCTGATTGTGGAAGACAGTCAGGGCAAGGTGATCAAAGAGCACGATGATCTCAGCGGCGATAACCATGACGCCGAATTGCATCTCACGATGCCCGCCGATGGACAATATCGCGCGATCATCCGCGACCGGTTCCGGAATTCCGGTGATCGCTGTTTCTACGTGCTTCGCTGCGAAGAAACCTGCGCGACCTGCGCCGCCACTCTTGCCTCGACAGCAGGAACGCTCAAGCCGGACAAGCCGCTCGAAATCCCGATCACGTTCGTGAGGAAACACGGTTTTGCCGAACCGGTGGATGTGCGAGTGGAAGGACTTCCCGACGGTATTACCTTTGAATGTCCGCGCTCTGAAACAGACGGTGCGACGGCAAAATCCGTGACATTGAAAATCAGCGGCTCATCGACGGATGCATTTCAAGGCCCAATTCGAATCGTGGCCGAATCTTCAGAATCAAAACATGTTCAGCCGGTGACATTGACCACTGCGGACGAAACACATGTCGCCGAGTATTGGCTCACGGTTCCAAAGTAGCTTGATTTTCCGGGTCAAGCTGCGGAAAAACATCAGCGTGCCAGTTCCGTCGTCCTGCGAGCTGGCTGCAAGCGCGACAACAGCCTCTCTCTTTCAGGTGCGGACAACGTCACCGTGGCCGACACTTCAAACGGACGTAATTCCCACTGAATGAGATCTTCTTTCAGTCGCACGCCGGAAATGCGCGATGCAATCCAGCGGAGTGTGGAATCCGGTGCTTCGCAGAAACCTTCGTATGTGAATTCGACAATTCGATTCTGAGGAACATGTTTTAACTGCTCATCGAGTTCGGTTTCAATTCTGAGCACCTGGTCGCAAACATCATCGACGTAGGCCAATGGATCGGCGGTCATATCCGACGAATGACTGTGCAGCCCCCAGCCGACGGATTTATTGCCCTGCACCTGCTGTCGGGCATGAATAAGCGACTGAGCAACCAGCAGCGGATTTCGACGCACGACCACAATGCTGGACTGCGGAATCGCTCGAGACAGCAGTTCCAGGCATCCAGCATTGCGGTTGTTCTTGTTAAGGAACGGCCTGCCGAATACAGCACACCAGACGCTGAAGAATCGCCGCATCGAATGCTGTTCGTCGGCAGTCAAATCTGTACGTGGAACATAGCGATCGTCGCCCAACCACTGATTCCAGACACTGAAGCCGTCGTTTGGGCCGCTTAATCCAGCCGTCTGACCGTAGAAGTTCCGGAAGTCGGCTGTTTTTCGGCGTGGCAACCAGCGGAATATCTTTGTTCCCGCCAGCGGCGCATCGGGGAACAGGGACGTCAGGTTACTGAAATAGGTGACATCCATGTATCTGGCCAGCGTCTGATAGACGAGTGTCGTGCCGCTGCGGGGAGCCCCTACAACCAGAATGACCGGCCGATCATCAACAACAGCAGTTTGCCGCAGACGTCGTTCATGACCGGCAAGCAGACGGTTCAATGGTCGCGACATCAGCCGCATGGCCTCATGAACCAATGTCGAATAAGCAGCTCGCTGCCCCGACATCAACATGCGGAACAGCAGCCCGACTGGATTTTTGAAGTTTTCTGACGGACGGAGTCTCGGATTCATGAGAAGCTTTGCTGTATTATTGTGCGCGCAGATACAGGAAACGCGAGTTGCCTCGGCGGTAGCTCACTCTAGCACTCTGACATCCGATCGGTCGCGGCGAACTCCAGGAGATGCTGATCTCAGGATGATGGCAGATCGAAATCGTCCGTGCTGTGGCGACACGGCCACACATCTTGAATTCGTGTGGTTTTTTCTCAACATCCCGAGGCTGGCGGACAAATCTCAAACGCCATGGTCATAATTCTCAGGAAACAACCAGCGTAAACCATTGCTCAGGAATTGAGCGGGGATATACCCTACTCAATTCTTAAGAAAGACCATATTCGAATTGAGTTTCAAGCCCCGATCGAGGAAACATGCGCAAATTGCTGGCTTTCGGAGTGAGGATCCAGGCACGGGAATTCACTTTACGACGGCAGGCCAGACGATACGTTGCGACAGGAATCCGGGTCTGCGACACAGGTAATCCAAATCGACATTTAGTTTCCGCCAAGTTCTGATTGAAGTTCAATGTACGAAATCGCCTCGATATCACCTAAAGAATCATCGCTCATCGAAGCGATCTGCGAGAGCGATCCGTCGGCATGGTGTTTTCTTCCGGCACGGCAGTCTGACGCCACATGGTGTTCCCAGTCCTTTTGCCGACTGTGGAATCTTACGACCGTAGCGGCCAGTGGAGTCGTTGCACAAGGAGCTATCGCGAAAGCATTTCAGGTGACAGGCGTCCCCGCGGAAGAATTCTTCCTGCGTGTCAAAATGCATAACAATGTTGTCTCGGAAACCATTCAGCTGCTGCTGGATGATGAAACAAGAATCCAGGTTTCCGTTCAGTGCGTGTTCAGCGATACTCATAGTGCGGTAATCGGGCGTTTGCTTCGCTTTCGTGTGCTGTCCGACAGGAGTACGATCGACCATTTGATCGATCAGATTACTGCCGCTCGACGGCAACTGCTCGTTCTGAGGGCGCGGGAGCTGGAAATCCTGAACCTGGTGTATGAAGGTCACACGAACAAGGCCATTTCGATTATTACAGGAATCAGCGAGAAGACGGTCGAGAAGCATCGCGCCAGGATCCTGTCGAAGCTGGGTCTGAACTGCACAGCCATGATGGTGCGCCTGATCACTGTGGCGCGGATGTTGCCGAGCCCTCTGGTGGCCCGCGAGGAAAACTCTGCCGACGGTCAAATGGCAGCGTTGAATCATCGATCCTCTAACGGACTCAGCCGCCAACCACCGACAGCCTGCGAGTAAGGCTTCAATGGATCGGGCAATGGTTCCCGATCATTCCCAGCGACCATCTCGCGCTGCCCGGTATGAGGGACTCCCCTGGGTCAAGTTCATATGCCTCCAGAAGTCCTGGCACGGCAGATTTCGCACGCATCAACCCCAGGGCGATGGCCGACATGCGACGCACTGGCTCTCGTTCCGGCATGATGCCTGATCGATCTGCCACTCGCCCAATAAAGGATTTTGCAAGAGCCGGATCAGGATCATTTTCATAGAACAATCCGAGCGCCCACATTGCCGCCAACCGCTTGAGGACCCCACCGGGTTCGGACTTACTTAAATTAGGTTCCAGAAATGCCTGCAGGTCTTTGAGACGCTCCAGACCGGCAAATTGTATCAGATACGATGACTGCAGCTCAATGTTGGCTCCGGCGGGAATCAGAGCTGGATTCTTAAACATTTCTTCGTTTCGCATCAGATGTTTCCTCACGGCATCCCGGACGGCCTCATCCGGATACAAATGCATCAGCCATCCGGAACGTTCCACATCCGGAAAGCGTCGCATGATGTGGGCGGCGGTCATGCGGACGACTGCGTCGCGATGACTGCGCCCCATTGGTAGCGCCGGAATAAGAACTTCCGGATTCACTCGGAACAATGCCGCCCATGCTGCGGAAGCGATGCCATCTGAAGCGTCCGCACACAGGTGAAACAGTCTCGCATGTGCCTCCGGCTTCGCGCTGGACAAGAGCTGGATCGCCAGCAGCCGTTCAAGGACATTGCCGTCAATCAAGGATTCTGCTTCGTTGAATGCCAAATCCGGGGTCAGAGCCGAAAGTGCCCTGGCCGCCGCTTTGCGCTTTTCAAAGGCCAATAATTCGCCGTGCAGGACAGACTGCAGCAGATCCGAAACGTGTGCGTCCCCCAGTGCCGCGAGTCCATCACAAGCCAGTGACACGGCGACCGCAGTTTCAGAATCGGCTGCGAGTCGCTTTTTCCAGATATCGCCTGCCGCCGTGAAGTTCCAGTGTGCCAGAGCGGGGTCGATCCAGAGTCGCTGCGAGTCGTCGGCAAATTCATCCAGTTTCAGGACAGCCTCAGCGGCTTGTGAGACATCGGCATTCACGAGAGCCCGGGCACACGCAAAACGTACGCGCAGATTTGAATGCGATTCCAGATGCTTCAACAGGATATCGGTGGCACGGCTGATGTCCTGGAGTTTTTCGCGGGCGACTCGCGCCAAACTGAGAGCTGCCGTTTCCAGCAATTCATCATCGTCGATTTCGCGAAGCGTCTTGTCGAAAAAGGGCACATAACGCGAATCCAGGAGTCTGACGCTCCCGGGAGAAATCAGATGCGGCTCGAGAAACATTCGCATCGGCAGTTGGGAGAAACGCGCAATATGGGGAATATCGAGTGGCCCCTGAAAAGGGCCATGAGGGCTGAAATCCGGATTGGGAGCTTCACTCTGTCGTACGTTCGTATCGAGCTGTCTGTCGCCATCGTCCGGATCGAGTGTCTCCTGCGCCGACGCACTGACGCACTGACGGGCAGCATGAAAGTCAGCAGCGCAATGGCTTGCGACATACGGCAGAAACGCAGATTGCGGTTTCGCTGCAAGGTCATAACGAATCTCACAAATTCAATGCGATGCAAAAATCGTATCAGTCGGGCTGACTCAGACGACGCACCCGGAAGTACAACACCAGCAGCAGTACACTGCAGATAATTGCGCTGATCCACCACGCGGACGGAATCAGGTTGAACGTCTGAAATCCTTCGGCTTCGATCGCACTCAACGCGGCCGCCAGAGGATTCAGTCGCAGCGTGTTTTCCACCAGTGAATGGCCAAACGGGGCGTCGAGATTGACCCAGACCAGCAATGTCCCGGCAAAAATTGAAATCAGAATTCCGTACGCCACGGTCGTCGCCACTGCTGTCGAACGGAAAAAGCTGCTCACCGTCGCACTGATCAACATGGACAGCACTGCGGCAAGGATCAGACTCACAATGACCTGCCTGACCTGCGCCTGGAGGTTGGGCTGAATGAGCATAATCACGGCATAGCCGGGGAGCGTCGCACACAAGAGCAAGGCAAGTGTCAGCATGACGCTGATCAGTTTTCCACGCAGAATTCTGCCAGCGCTCATCGGTGTCACGCGCAGCAGATTCCAGCTGCCGCTTTCCATTTCCCCCGCGATCATACTTGCCGCAAGTCCGGGTGTGAGCAATACGATCAACGCCACCTGCAGCACAATAATAATGGCTCCCGTAAAGTTGACCCCCCGTGATTCAGCACCACCGGCGGACGCCAGTGTCAGCATCAGTGACAACACGGCACAACCGGCAATGAGCCGCAGCAGCCAGTGCAGCCGTCCAAACTGACGGCAGCGAAACTCTTTGACCGTCACGGGATTCAGGAACAATGGAATCCCTTTTGAACGTCGCTGTGGATCGACAAGATAGAGGACTCGTCGCGCGGCGCGGATACTCAACGTCTGTTCGTCGGTGATGCTTCCCTGAGAACGCGATCGATCGATCAGTGAGTGGCTCAGACGCGCAATACAGACAATGCTGCCAACCACAATTGATAATCCTGTGAATACCAGATACCAGAACATGACGGGACGGTTTTCCGTCAGCCCGGCACCTCCAATCGATCCCTGGTTCAGCATCTGCATGAGCGACGGGATGGGAGAAATGAGTTTCA
>JANOUN010000416.1:0-3092 GCA_031416875.1 Planctomycetota bacterium
CGCCGTCGCCGGCGGCTCAGGCTTAAACGATTAGATCAACGCCCCGCTGGACGCCGGTTACTGTACTCAAAAATCCCAAAACAACGGACCTCGCTCCAGTGGACAGCATCGGGCTGGGCATTTTTTGCAAAGCGAAGGCTATACTCTACACTATAGCAATCGCACGTTGCAGAATTCAAAGCGTCAGGTGATTCGCCACAAACGTGGAGTCCCTGGCATCAGATTCGCAAAACCCATGAATTGCGAAGATCTTTACGGATTCCACACAGCCGGCTCGCGTTCGAAAGGTTGTCGCGTGGCTCCCGCTGAGGCTTATCCTTCCGTTTGCCCCGATCGCGCGACGACGCAGATCATCCAAAATTCAACCCTACAGTAGAAATCTCGTCGGCAAATGCGAATAATTCGATGCCGTTGGTAACGATCTCGAGCGTAAAATCCTGAGACAGCAGTCGAATCCAGAACTTTCCGGCAAAAACATGGGTGACAAGAAAATATCCAGGGTGTGCAGTGTGTTGATCATGCTACTGGCGTTGCCGCGCGCAACTGCGCAGCGGATCGAAGAACCGCTGTTTGGAATCGTAATCCGGAATTCCACGCTTGAACAACGACTTGCGCGGACTCGAACTGAACAGGAACCCGTCGCCACAAACATATTGAACAGTGATGTTCGGGGACAGCAGACAACCACTACCGAAACGCGGCTGAGGATACTTCCAGATGCTGACGGCATGCGTTTTGACGTCGTGAGTGTCGGCGACGTCAGCAGTCGCACGACCGGCGTCAGTTCTCAGGCGTCGATCGACAGCACGGGGCAGCACCACTTTGAAATCACGAAGCCCTTCTGGTTCAACGGTACGACTTTTCTCACACAGCCGGGACATGGCACGATTCAGGCATCTCAGGCGCCGCAACGTGTCGTAAGCGCCGTCGGGGCAGCAATGCCGCTGCTGCGCCCACTGTCGGATCGCGTGGCATGGGAACAGGTGACACGTCGGCAGGCTGAGATCAATCAGGCTGTCGCGGAAGACGTGACTCGCACTGTGCTGCCGAAGGTCGATCGCATCGTCGATGAAGAGTTCGCTCAACTCGGGCAGCAACTGACCGGTCTTCAGGAGCAGGTTGAATCGACTCTCAGGACTTCACGATTGAGTTGGGTTGCAAGGTCATCGGAAACATCGTTCTTCATTGCTGCGCTTCCGGAAAGCCACGGCGTTGCGGAAAATGGATTATTTAATTCGCTGTCGGTCGATGTGCGGCAACTTGCAAGCGGCGAAGAGTTCGCGTTCACCATCTCCGATTCTGTCGCAACCGCCTTGCTCGAACAATACGTTCCAGGTGGGCTGGTGCTGACCGATACTCAGGTGGAAAAAGCGTCAAAGGTCTGGAACAGGACGGGAGACGAGAAATGGACGCTGGCATCTCTGATGCTTTTGTTTCAGGAAATCCAACGCAATGCGTCAGCAGAACCGACGGCGTTTTCCATTCAGCTGGCAGACGTACGGCCGATTGCCATTCGCTTTGATCGTGGCGATGTGTGTATCGAAACGTCGTTTCAGATTCTCCCGAAAGACGCAGCACCAGGCGGCTGGATGAAGACGACATGGCGTATGCGGGGTCGGGGTGTCTCTGACGATGAATGGGCCGTGGCACTGCATCAGGTCGATGTCGGCGATGCTGAAGATTCTGTCCCGATTGCAGACGTGCAACAGCCTGAACCTCAACCTCTGAGTCTCGAACTTCGGATTCCATCGGACATGACATTTGAACCGAATGACAGTTCCGAGCCTGTGGATTTGGCTCTTGAACCTGGCACTGATGAAACTCAGGTGACAACTGTTGAATCCGGCACAGCGTGGATGTCGGTCGTGAAGGACGCGACACAGTCGCTGATGAAACAAGTACCTGCGGTCACTCTGCCCAAAGAATTCGATTTACCAATTTCGCTGCCTGGATCACCGAGGATTCGCCTGATCCGTATCGAATCCGCGGGCGGAGTCCTCCGCGCCGCCTTTCGTCTGGTCGATTGTGAGCCGCAGCCATAGCGCCGCAGGGCTCGAACTTAAATATACTCCGCGCGGCGATGAATGATTCGTTTACCCCCGAGCCGGAGGTTTTAAAGTTGTACTTTTTTTCAGAGCTGAAGGCTCGACAGGATGTAGCCAGTGGCGCGAGACACAGGTCCGAGTGAATTCAAGTCGCTCCGCCCTGCAGGGGTAACGCCGTTAAGGATTTTTACCGCAAGAAAACGGGCCTTGTGAAAGGCATTGCGGGCGAATCGACCTTGCGTTTGAGCCACGAATGTGGCGGCATGTTGTAGCCACGGGCGTGAGCCCGTGGTTAGCGAGATACAGGTGATTTTCAGTCCTGAAAGGACGACATGAGACAACGCAGTCGCAATTCCTGTCGTCTCCTTCGGGACTTCCGACGCCCCATCATCGCGTACCACGGGCTCTCGCCCGTGGCTACATCTTATCGTCCCTCCGGGACTGAATCACAGTCCGAGAAACCACGTGGATGGTGTCCCACCAATGGTTTCATTGATCAAAATCCTTAACGGCGTTGCCCGTTGGGGTTCGGGGCGATTCCGGTTTCCTGACCTGGGGTGCGCCGCAACGCGGCGACCCCAGGCTGTGTTGTGAAACCCGTACAGGTTAAGTCACAGGATTTCCCGCGACCATATCCATCACAGTTCAAACGGATACCGGCCGAACTATTTGTCAGCTTTTTCAGAAACTTCGCAGATTCCTCCGGAATCCGAACACCTCAATTTCGCACTTCTATGTGACGTGAACGATTCTCGGCTGAATTTTGCGACAGCTCTCATTTCACACCGAAAATGAGGCGCGAAGCACATCCGCCCTACATCAGGCACGGCAAAACGCCTTCGAGCGATCTGCAGGTCGCGCGTCGGTATTCAAGATGCTTTATGCCGCCCCATTTCCCAAAGGACGAAAACAAATGACCGTGTCACGAAGTTTCCTGATCAATGAAAACCAATCCCGGCCATCTACAGCACTTCGCAGGCAGATTCTGAATCCAGCGATGTTGCTGCTGTGCCTGGTGCCTTGCATGATCCCCACACAGGCTCTGGC
>JANOUN010000417.1:0-11512 GCA_031416875.1 Planctomycetota bacterium
CGGAAAACTTGGTCGTATCCAAGATACGCAACGGCGGAAACTGCGATATTGAGTCTCGCAGTTGGCTGCTTCCCAAACTGACGGGACGTTGCAAACACACAGAATTGCATCGTACCGGCAAGCTGACGCATGCCGCTCGCCGGATCGAACTTAGTGCTCTGTCACTCTTGCTTTGATGGATCGGGTGGCCGGGGCTGGACTGAGCGGAGCGAAGGAAGCCCAGGGGTTTCGGGCTAGCGCCCTCCAACCCCGGCCACCCCTCAATCCATCAGTGACAGAGCACTAACCGTCAGGATCGTCAAGAAGTTGCTGCAGGCGTGCGGCGTGTTCGGGAAGCAGTTTTGGGATCCATGTCGCATCGACGAGGCCGATCGAGATGAAATCCAGGAGATGCATCTGATCTTTCCGGCGGAATGAATTCAGTTTCATTCTCACCAGAGCTTCCAGCGTCAGTACGTCGTATTCTTCCGCATGTTCGATTTCCGTGACTTCGGCGGACGGCGTGGCATACTGAGGCCGGACTTTTTCACCGGCATACAACAGATGCACGGCATTTCGAGGGCTGCCGTCGGGACCGTCGATAAAGCAATCGATGCCCATCAATTCGTGGTGCGTGAATCCAACGGCCTCCAAAGCGACTTTAACGGCATCGAAGTCAGACCGACGCACCAGAATATCCACGTCCTGCGTATTGCGAACCGCCGCCCGATCAACTCTCGCGACCCACGCGGCGACGGCGTTGCCACCGGCGACAGCATACGGGATATTAGCAGCACGCAGCGCAGCGGTAGCTCGCAAGGCTCGTTCACGAACGGCTTCCACGGCTTCAATCATCCTTTGCCAGGAAAATGGTTTTAGCACAATGGACAATGAACTGGCTCCACCATGACATCAATTCCAACTCACAACCAGTGGGATTCTATCCGTCCACAGCTGTGATGCAACGGCGGTTCGCTGGAGTACCTCGGCTGGCCAGGGTGTCAATTCCAGTGGGGCGTGTGCAGCGGAGCGAAAGTCGCTACCGCAGATTTGTCTACAAGCAAGGTGCGTTGCGCTTCGCTTCACGCACCCTACGGGAATCCCAGGTTCCGAAACTGGCCAGCCACAGCCCTGAAAAGCATTGTACCGGTGTGCGGACGCCCGACCGCTCGCCAAACCCGCGATCTGAGGGTCATGACTGTTGCCGTGAGGGTTTTCCCTGGTGGCGTGCTGGGAGGCACTCGGATTGGCTCGGCTTTGGTAACTGAGGCAAGGTTTGCGGGATATTCGGATTGTAGTGACCTCGAGTTGCCAGCCGATGCCGACGATATGCAGTCTCTCAATTCACAATTTGATCTGCTTGGTCGCCTCATCGACGCTTCGGAAGTGCGTCATCGAGCGATCAGCAACAACATCGCGAATGTGAATACGCCCAATTACCGGCGCATGGATGTGGAGTTCGAAGCACAACTGACGCGGGAACTGTCGAGTCCGAAAAATGCAGACGGCAGTTCCAGAATGTCAGCCGAACCGGAAATTGTCCTCACGCCGGGGCTGACGGCTCGAGCGGACGGAAACAACGTGGATATCGATCGCGAGATGGGACAATTGAATAAGAATGCGATGCTGCAGCAAACGTACGTGCAGTTGCTCAGCACCTATCTGGAACAAATGCGTCTGGCCATTCAGGGCTGATGGAACAGCTTCTGATGATGCCACAATCTGGTGCTTCACGCTTTAGAAAAGGGGTCAGGAACCAATAGCCAAATGGCCCGTAGGGTGCTTCGCACTATTGGTTCCTGACCCTTTTTCTAAATTCAAATCGTACCTGTTGGACAGGAGGCCCATGGATGTCAATGAATCAAATCCTGTCCGGAATGGACATCAGTGCATCCGGATTGACGGGCGAACGCCTGCGGATGGAGGTAGCGGCGAACAACATCGCCAATCAACACTCGACCCGAACAGCTCAAGGCGGTCCGTATCAGCGACAACAGGTCACATTCTCTGCAGCGTTGGATCAAGTCGTGACACCAGGCGGCAGAATGACTCAAAACGGTCACGGTGCCGGACGGGACCTGAATGGCGTGATGGTCGTTGGCATTTCCAGCGACACGACGCCCGGCGACAGCATTTACGATCCCGGTCACCCTGACGCCGATGCCACCGGTCATGTGCAGCAATCGAACGTGAAGATTCCGAATGAAATGGTTGACCTTGTCACAGCCAGTCGGGCCTACGAAGCGAATCTGAAGTCCCTGGAGACATTTCGTCAAATGGCCGAACAGGCTCTGTCGCTGTTGCGAGGCATGCGCTGATGTCAATGCAGTCGATGAGCGCGGTGGGGAGTCTGCCGCAGACGATTCCGAATCCGGTGCGTGACGCAAAATCTGCGAACGGGGACGTGCCGTTTGCGGATATGGTCAAAGGTCTGGTTAAGGAAACGAATCAGGAGCAGCTCAAATCACAGGATGGAGTGCGCCAATTGATTGCGGGCGAAACGGACAGCATTCACGATGTGGTGCTGACAACATCCCGAGCGGATCTGGCGTTTCGACTGATGATGGAAATTCGAAATCGCCTGATCGCGTCGTATCAGGAAGTGATGAGAATGCAGGTGTGATTGAGTTCGTTCCGCGTCTGATCATGAAATACTGACAAAGCGATAAGGCCTCGCCGAACGATCAAAGGATTGAACAATGGCGTTCTGGATTACGTTACGAGATCAACTGCTTGCTCTGTGGAATCGCTGGACGATTGCGCAGCGCGTGGGATTTTCGGCAGCGGCTGTGGCGTGCGTGTCGGCGATCGTCGGCACCATGATCTGGGCCGCACAGCCGGATTATGTCGTGATTGCCGGTCAGTTGACACCGCAGCGATCGACAGAAATCGCAGGAATTCTGGACACGGAGAAAATTCGATACAGCCTGAATTTCTCGGGCTCTGCCGTTTCCGTTCCCAGCAGTGATGTGGCGCAAGCCCGGATGGCACTGGCATCGATCCTGAGCCCGGAAAATGAAGCGGATCTGCCCGCTGCCGGTCTGTTTCCGGGTTCGCCTGGCGAAGAAGAAGACCGTCGCCGTGCGGGTCTTGAAAAGCAGATTGAACGTGCCATCAAGCGCATTCGCGGGATCGTGTCGGCCACCGTCAAAGTGAGTCGCCCGAACCCCAGTCCGTTTGTCACGGATCAGTCTCCTGTCACAGCCGCAGTCGTGATCGAACCACGCGCTGGCGACATTATTTCCGCGAGCACCGCCAACTCGATCATGGCCACCGTCGCTGCCTCTGTGCCTGGCCTGACTACTGACAACATCGTGATGACAGATACCAACGGGCGCCAGTATGGTGGCGGTACCGGGATGGAGAACGAACTGGCGTATCAAATCAACTATCGGCAGCAGAAAGAAGCTTATTTCGTGTATCAGATCGAAAGCCAGCTGAACCGAATTCGAGGCGTACGGGCGTCCGTTGTTGTGGCAGCGGAGATCGACTTCAATAAACGCAAAACGACCAGCAACAAGATTGAAACGGAAACCAAAGCAAAAATCTCGTCCAGACTCAATTCGGTGACCACGAAAGGTCCCAAAGTGACTTCGCTGGGAGGTGTCGTACCTGTCGGCGTCGCCGGAGAAGTGTCGAACACTCCGGCCGGTCCCAGGGTGCCGGACGACAATGCAGGAAGTTCCACGACCGAAGACATTGATGAGACGTTCGCGTACCCGGAATCGGAGGAAACGATCACATTCATCGGCGGCGAAATCCTCAGGCTGAGTGTTTCAGCAGTCGTTGATCTCACAAGTGCCGGTGAAGCGGCATCTGACAATCCGGACAACACTGCTGCAGCGACTCCAGCAGCTGTTGTGCTCACAAAAGAGGACATCGAGAATCTGATCAAAAGTGCTGTCGGCTTCAGCGCGACTCGGGATGACCAGATTGAAGTGATTCTGGCTGCGTTGGAACCGTTGGAAACGACCGAACCGGCGACTCCCGGATTCGTGTGGGACAAGTGGCAGCCACTGCTGCAGTCTGTGTCTCTTGGCCTGGCTGCGATGCTGGCGTTTCTCATCGGCATGATGCTGATGAAACGCATGAAACCGATCGTCATCACAGAGGCCACGGGCCGCGGCATTCCACTGGCGGACGCTCGTCGGCTGGCATCGATTGCTCAGCAGGCCAGGGCCCATCCGGACGTGGTGGCCAGCATTGTTTCAGCATGGCTCAATGAACAGGAAGCCAGCGCGACTGAGGGAAAGACAGCCACTTCGCCTGACACGCTCCGCACGCCGTTTGCAACGGCAAGCGGGGCGTCCGGAGCGAAATCCATGAATTCGACCGCGAAGGCGGCTTAGACAATATCCACGGACGGAAAATGGATCGCGAAAGTCAAATCTTTGAACTGCTCCAACTACTCGGCGACGACGTAGCTGAAGTTGTTTTGTCCCGCCTGCAGCCTGAACGAGCGGCGATACTTCGTTCCGGGATGCAGTCTGACAAAACTCGCCGATCCACCATCGGACGACAACGCGCTGTGCTCGACGACTTTGACTGTTTCTTTCAGTTCGCACTGAAATCACTGGCCAAAGAGTCGCTCGAAGCCATGAGCAAAAACGATGTCAACATGGTTGATGCGGGTCTGACAGCAAGACCCAAATCCGGGGATGCTGTCGAAGCAACCCGACGAGAGTCGCCGCTGCCTGCGGCGAACAACGGCGAATCCGACGGATCAGATCGAGTGGACGGATCCAGGGATGCGCACGCGGCGGAAGAAATAAACAGCATCATGTCAGTGACATCCGAAAAGTCTTCGCTGGCAGCCCCAAAGCTCACCGGGAATCCGCTGCTGGATCTGCAGACGCTGAGCGTGCATCAGCTGGCTTTGGCGCTGTCATCCGAACAACCTCGAACGTGCGCGATCCTCATGAGCAATCTGCCGGCAAAACTGGCCGGTGATATCCTCAGTTTGCTCAAGGCCGAAAGCCAGAAACTGGTCATGAAAGAGCTGACGAAAGAACAGCACGCTCCGGAAGTGCTGATCGAACGCATTGCGAAGGCCACGTTCATGCGCGCCCAGCAGTTGCCAGCCGATCCACCTGACATGCGAAATCATGCGGATCGCGTTGCCGAATTGCTGCGAAGTGTTCCCAAGGCAGGCCGGCGCAATATGCTGGCTGTCATCGAAGAACAGGATCCGGATCTGGCTAAATCACTGCTCACTCGGATCTATCGTTTCGACGACATTGCGGCACTCGGCAAGACAGCTGTGCAGCGGGTCCTGGGCGAAATCGACAGCACCAATCTGACGACAGCTCTGTACGGCGCCGCGCAGGACGTGACGGATGCGGTCTTTGCGAATTTGTCCAAGCGGGCCCGACAGACAATCGAAGAAGAAATGCAGTTCATGTCAAACGTGACCGAAGCACGGATTCAGCAAGCTCGTGATTCGATCGCAGAAATCATCGCAAAGATTGATATGGAGAGTGCATAACAGTCCTCATGCACACACATCACATCCAACTCAAACGATCACCTCGCACCGTCGCCGTCGGAAACAAGACAGTCACGATCGAAGGCAAGGCGCGTGCGGACTACACAAGCAAACCGATAACTTCCGTGCCAGCGGCTGCGCCCGTCAGCCAGACGGCGACACGGCCAAAGTCTGTTTCTGTCGCCAGCGTGATCGCGAACCCGATCGATCGATCGGTCACACCGTTGTCGCGATCCACGGCGGTACCGGTGCTCTCAAACGTGGCACATGAAGTTGTCACGGCAGCAGAAATAGGTCTGGGCGGAGTGGATCCGGATGAGATCCGTCGTCTGCAGCAATTGCTTGCGGATGCGGCGGAAGCCGTCCAGGAGTTGCAGACACAGCACCAGCAATCGCTCGGTGAAATGCAGGAAGTTGCCGTCGAACTGGCCACGGCGGCTGCATCGTGGCTGGTCGGCTACGCGATTGATCGAGACATGTTTGCCGTCGATGAGCTGATTCTGAAGGCG
Organism: Planctomycetota bacterium; assembly: GCA_031416875.1. GTDB lineage: Bacteria > Planctomycetota > Planctomycetia > Planctomycetales > Planctomycetaceae > SXXK01. Next base: position 5,974 of record JANOUN010000417.1, read on the forward strand.
CTCGAACATCTGGAACTGAATCAGTCTGTCAAGGTTCGGCTGCATCCGGCGGACCACACTCTGCTGCAGACTCTGCTGAGTGATCCCGTCAGCCGGCAGCAACTGGATCTGGTGTCGTGTTTGCAGGACGAATCAATTCCACGCGGCTCGGTTCGAGTTGAATCCGGCCGGCGAATTCTGTTAACGGATATGCACACGCGGCTGGAAGAAATCCGCCGCACATGGATGGAGAAACTGGATGACTCTCAGATTGAACGTCGCGGAGATGGCTCAGCTTCCAGGACACTGCGCCGCTTTCCGGAACGTCGGGAAACTGCGTAGCGTTCGCGGATTGATGCGCGCCGACATGCCGGCATTCGTCGGGGAGACCTGTACGATTGGCCTTCAGACCGGCGAACAATTGATGGCCGAAGTGGTGGGCTTCGATGAAACCGAGTCACAGCTGATGTGCTTTGACAGCACGGCCGGCCTGCATCCGGGGCTCGAAATCACGGCAACGGGTCACAGCCGCGCCGTGCCGGTCGGCAACGGGCTGCTGGGGCGCGTCATTGACGGCATCGGGCGACCAATCGATGGCCATGGTCCACTCCGCGTTCGACGCTGGCGATCTGAAACGGCGACCGTGCCGGACGCCATGCAGAGAACTCGGATTACGGAACCACTCGTCACCGGCCAGCGCGTGATCGACGGACTGCTGACGATCGGTCGTGGTCAGCGTGTTGGCCTGTTTGCCGGCAGCGGTGTCGGCAAAAGTACGCTCATGGGTGAAATTGCCAAATGTGCAGAATCGGACGTCAACGTCATTGCCATGGTCGGCGAACGCGGTCGGGAAGTGCGACCTTTCATTGAAGACTGTCTTGGCGATGCGGGATTGGCACGGTCTGTCGTAGTCGTGGCAACGTCCGATCAGACGCCTCTGATGCGAATCAAGGCTGTGCTCACGGCAGCCACGATCGCGGAAGAATTTCGCGATCAAGGTGCGCATGTGCTGTTCTTTCTTGACAGCCTGACACGTCTGGCCATGGCACAGCGTGAACTGGGCCTGCTGCTGGGAGAACCTCCCGGAGCGCGTGGTTATCCGCCTTCCGTGCAGTCGCTGCTGGCCAGTGTCCTTGAACGGCTGGGTTGCGGTGAGGTCGGAGCGATTACCGGACTCATCACGGTTCTGGTCGATGGAGACGATATGGACGAACCGATCACCGATGCGGCACGCGGGATTCTGGATGGTCACATTATTCTGAGTCGCAAAATCGCCGCGCAAGGCCATTATCCGGCGGTGGATGTGCTGCCAAGCGTCAGCCGCGTCTTCCGCGAAGTCACCTCAGATGAACATCAGAAGAGTGCCACCAAACTTCGTTCATTGCTTGCCACACATGCGGATGTCGCGGACCTCATTCAGATTGGAGCTTACAAAGCCGGAACGTCGCCCCAGGTGGATCGCGCTGTTCAGATCATTCCTGCTGCCAAACGATTTTTGCAGCAGACTGTCAATCAAAAAGCCGGATGGCAGGAGACTCAGGCACAATTGAAGACCCTTGCTGCGGCCTGGCCATGGTGAGCGGGACGGCGCTGGCGGGTTGTTGATTGAATCGTAGGGCGCGTGCAGCGGAGCGCAACGCACCATTTTTGGAAAGCGTCATAAACTGGTGTGTTCCGCTGCCGCTGCACACACCCTGCTTGAATCACTAAATCAACAGACCGCCATTCCGCTCAATATCAATCAAACACTGAATTACCATGAAACGATTTTCATCACGATACGAACGAATTCGCCATTTGAGGGCGCAGCAGGAAGATGTCTGCCGCGCTGCCGCTGCGGCGCGCAATACCGAACGAGCGGTCGCGGAGGAACGTCTGAACGAAGTACGACGGTGGCTGGATACGGTTCATCGAAACGCGGCACGCGATCTGGCACAAGGCATGAGCGGCGGAGTTCTCGTTTCGATGACCAGCATGATGGAGCACGGCGCACAAAAACTGCAGACCGCTGACGAAGCACTGAAAACGGCCGAGGAACATCTGAGGCTGGCTCTGCAGCAGCATCGTCATGCTCGTGCGGAATTGAAGATCATGGAAGAAGTGATCCATCGGGAACAATCCGAACACCGACGCGAACAACTGAAACGCGAAGAGATTCAACTGCAGGAACAGGCCTCGCAGGCGTACTACCGGATGCAGGAAATCAGGAGTGAAAAATGAAAAAGATCCTTGGCCTCGTGCTGTATGCCGCAGTCATGTTCGGTGTGACGGCCGGACTTGGCATGTTCATGATGAAAAAGACCGCACCGCATGGAAGTGATGTGGCGGACAGCGATGATGAGCACGGCGATTCTGCCGTTGCGGATGATGAACATGCCGTGTCCGACTCGACCGCAGGGGAACATGCGCCGCAGCATGTCCAGACCGTTGACGCTTCGTCGTCGCACGGCGGAGGCCATGGCACGGAGTCCGGCGCACATGCGGAGGCAGACGGTCACAGTGATCAGCAGCTGCCTGTCGCGGTTCGGAGTTCGCCCATGAGCATTGAAGAGATCGTCCGCATGGGATTGAGCCTGAAGTCGCGTGACGAAGTCCTGCGACAGCGAGAATCGTCATTGAAAGATGCGGAATCTCAGCATCGTCTCATTCAGACGGACGTGGAAGGCGCTCAGCAGGAAGTGGAAAACCTGCTGACTCAGGCAAACGATCAACGCGCGGCGATTGAGGAACTGGTGGCACGGATCAATACTCAAAAAGACGCGGTCAGCAACGAAAGACTGGCCATCGCCGCCGAAAAGCAACAGTTGCAGGTTGATCGCGAAACGCTCGATGCGGATCGCAGACAACTGGAGGCTCAGAAAACCGCGCTGGCTCAAAGCGAAACCGAACTGCAGCTCAAACGTAAGGAACTCGACAATGACCGACTGACGTTTGACAGTGATCGCACCAGAATTCAGGTCGATGGCGACAAACTGGTCAAGGATCGTGAAAAATGGGTGACGGAAGTCGAACGCACAAACTCTGAAAAACAGCAGCTTGCTTCGGAGAAAGAGCAGATCCGCGTGGAACGTGAAAAGCTGGAACAGGATAAACGCCTGCTGGCCAGTACACCCGGCGCAACGGCGCTGCCGTCACAAAAGAAGCCGGTTGACCCCGTGTCCACGAAACAGAATCTCAAAGAACTCACGGAGATGTTTGAAGGCATGAGTCCTGAAACAGCCGCCAGTGCCATCAAAACGTTGTCTGCAAATGGTGAAACCGACATGGTGGTCGATGTGCTGGTGCAGCTGGAACAGCGTAAAGCGTCTGCCATTCTCGACGCGATCGCCGATGAAAAACTGGTGAGTGAGTTTTTGGTAAAGATCAACAGTCGTAACAGCCAGCCGAAGGCCGCGAAGAATTGATGTGGCATGCGGGATAGGCAAAAGGCATAAGTCCTATATGTCCTATATGTCCTATGGGAATTATGGGAATTATGGGAATTATGGGAATTATGGGAATTGTCGCTGACTTTTCATCAGACGACAACTTTGAATCGGATCAAATCTCATGGACACGCTGAACGTTGTTGAAATCGGCCAGGATTTTCTGCTGACCGCCATGTGGCTTTCCGGCCCGGCGATCATTGTCAGTCTCGTCGTCGGCCTGCTGATCAGCCTGGCACAAACGGTCACCAGCGTGCAGGAGCAAACGCTGTCGTTCGCTCCCCGCATTGTCGCGGTCGGCGCGGTGATGCTGCTGACGTTGCCATGGATGCTGCAACAGTCGTCCGCGTTTACGATGCGCATGATGGAACGACTGCTGCAGGTGACGCAATGATCGAATTCGGGACCACCATCACCGAAGCGCTGGTTCTGGCGTCACTGCTGATCTTTTTCCGTGTCAGTGCATTCATCGCCTTTCTGCCGCCCTTGAACGGTCAGGGAGTACCGGCCACGGTCAAGATCGGACTGTCCGTGGCCATCACCTTTCTGCTGGCAAATCGCTACGCTCCCATGCTGGCGATGTCACTGGATTTATCTGGCGGTGGTGCCGCTGCATGGCTGAAACTTGCGTTTCTGGGGATTCGCGAAACGGCGTTAGGGGCCGGACTGGCGTGGCTGTTCAGTCTGTGTCTGGTGCCCGTACGAATCGCCGGTGCCTGGATTGCTCAGGAAATGGGGTTAACGCTCGGTGGACTCTCTTCGCCAATGGATCAACAGCCCAGCAATGTCATCTCAACTATGCTGGAAGCGTTCACCATCATCATGTTCTTTGTGCTGGATCTGCATCATCTGATGCTCTATTCCCTCGGACAGTCATTTGCAATTCGTCCGGCGGCAGGCGCATGGTCCATGCCGTCGTGGGAAACCGTAATCTGGAGCGTGACTCATGCCGTGGACGATGGCTTTCTGATTGTCGCCCCGATCGCGATCCTGCTCTTCGTCGTCTCCCTCACGATCCTGATCACCATGCGCACGGCACCACAGTTCAACTTCATGTCCTATGGGATGACGTTGCGACTCGGTGCGGGTCTGTGCGGTTTGATGATGTTCCTGCCGGAAATCTGCGGAGCCGTTCAGCAACTTCTGTATCGCGTCGGTCAGGGAGTGACAAGCTGAAATGGCAGACCTCGAACACAATGGCACCGAAGCACCAACACCACGGCGACGTGAGCAGGCGCGGGAAGAAGGTCAGGTTGTCCTCAGTACAGATCTGACGGCCTCCGTCGCACTGCTGACCGGCTGCGCAATTCTGCTCTGGACGGGCAGCACACTGGGCGCTCGTCTGATGAACGGATTTCGTGAGTGGATGATGGATGTTCCCGGCACAGAATGGAATGCCTGGAACGTGACGCTCGGTGCCCGGTGGATGTCCGCAGAATTGGTGGGAACCTGTGGTTTTTTCGTATTGGCGATCCTTTCGATCGGCCTGGCATTTGGATTCGCTCAGGTCGGATTCGTGATCTCGTTCAAATCACTGGAACTCAAATGGGATCGGCTGATTCCCGAAAATCCCTTCTCCAAACTGATCTCGATGGAGTCCGGAATCAATGGCGTTTTGAACGCGATGAAGGTTACGCTGCTGCTGGGCATTTCGATGCTGATGCTGTGGCTGCGACGCGGTGAACTGTCGATTCGCAATTTTGGATCAATCGACGCGGTGGCTGCGTACGGTTGGCGGCTGGGTCTGATCATCTGTCTGGCAATGGCAGGCGTTTCCGTCGGCCTGGCACTCGCGGACTATCTGATCAAGTGGTTCCGTCAGGAGCAGAAGCTCAAAATGACGCGGGAAGAAATCAAACAGGAACAGAAAGACGATAACGGCGATCCGCACGTCAAAGCGGCTGTTCGCAGAAAACAAAGAGAAGCGCGGAAACAGCAGTCGGTGAAGGATGTGCCAAAGGCGGATCTGATTCTGACAAACCCCACGCACCTTGCGATCGCCATCCAGTACCAGCCTGGAAAAATGCGGGCTCCAAAGATTGTGGCCAAAGGCGCGGGGGTCTTCGCTCAGAATATCATCCGGATTGCAAAAGAAAACAAGATCCCCGTGATGGAACGAAAACCGCTTGCCCGGG
>JANOUN010000418.1:0-3659 GCA_031416875.1 Planctomycetota bacterium
TGGCTGCAGCGCGGCGGACGATTATGGATTCGTCTGGACCGCACCGGAATCGATGTCACGCGAGCTTTGCTGGACGATGCCCTGCCACTGTCCGTCGTCGGTGAGACGACGACGAATTCTGTCCTGCTGACACTCCACCCAGAGCACATTCAGACGAGGTTTTCTACGAGGGAAGTGGAACGCACATTCGATGAACCGATCCGTTACGTACGCGTGGTCCAGGAGGGAGGCGGGGTGATCTGGAATATCGATGGCTGGCCGGTCGCGATACAGATTCCCGTGGGTCGCGGCACTGCCATTGTCACCACGGTCGATTCATCTGTCTTTTATGCGCCGCATTATAAAACGCCGGACAACGCGGCAGCCTTGCAACTGATTCCATCCGGGGAAATCATGCAGCAGATGCTGTTCGCCAATCGTCCGGAACCGGTATTGCGGGAGAATTCAGTGACCGAACAGGCCGCGGGTGTCATCGGCTATCGAATTCCATCGCGTTTAACAGCCGTCAGCCTGACGCTCTGTTTTCCGGCATTATTGTTGGGTGTCGGAGTATGGCTGCAGCGTCGAGAAAAGGGTGAACGCCTCATAATACTCCTGCCGTTACTGGCAATTCTGGTCGCACTCCCAGCAGTTGGGATCGGTTCACTCGGCCGACGAGTCGCTCCGAATACAGTCATTGAAACGGCGTTTGTGCAGTCCGTGCCTGGCTCAAAACGACTTGTGTCAGACGGTTATGCGTCAGTATTTGACTTTGGATCCGAAACACTCAACGTGTCCGGCATGGAAGGCACGATCGTGGAAGTGGATCCTGATCCGACAAATCGCAATTATCGGCGACTGGTGTGGACCGGCGTGGAGACCTGCCACTGGGAAGGCCTCAATCGACCCGACGGTATCCAGACGTTTTCTGCACGATCGCTGGAAACACTGCAGCACCCGATATCGGTGACAGCCACATTTGATGAAAACGGTGTCGTAGGAAAGCTGGAATCCGGTGGGCTGACGGAAACTGGCGACTTGATCGTTGCCGGCGTAAGTGCCGATCGCATGAGTCTCCGCCTTGACTCGACAGGCCAGTTTCACGGCACGCCGCAGGATGTGCTGGCGGCTGGAGACTTTTCCGGCAGAGAGTTTGTTTCGGATCAGCAGCGGCGACGAGCTGAGATCTACGCTTCGGTGTTTGATAATTCGGGACGCACTGAGGCATTTCCGCAGATATCAAGTCTGCTGTTCTGGGCTCAATCGAATCGTCAGATGCTGGATATCGGTGGTTCCGACGTGCGTCGCGAACGTTCGCTGCTGGTCGTGCATCCTCTGCGGCTGGAACGACCGAAGATCAGTACTCGGATCACGATTCCGTCACCATTCATTTCGCTCCGCACAACCCAGGATGCTGAAGGGCTCGGATTCAGTTCAATCTTCGATAATGAAAAACGCCAGTGGTTAAAGACTGAGAGCAGCAGTCGAACATTCATGCAGTTTCAGATCCCTGCCGTGTGTCTCCCGTTCGAGGTGGAAACTGCCGAACTCGAATTGTTTATTCGAGCAGGTTCGCGAACGGTCACGGTGTCTGCGGGCAGCTTTGCATCGCAGGAGGTGGTGAGCAGTCTGGTGAGTCCGCTTGGTGCACAGTCAATTTCTGTTCCGGTCGCCCTGATCCGCGAATCGTGCCGCGAAGGCAACTTGTATGTTTTGTTGAAGGTCAGTGATCTGGATGAAGTGCAGCAAGATGAGGATATCTCGCAGACGCAAAACGACTATTGGGAAATATCTCGGCTGGGACTGACGTTGACCGGCAGACGAATGGCTGAAGCTCCCTGAACCGGCGGTGCCCGAATCGCCTCACCGGAAACCTAAGAGTCCAGCAGACTTTCTCGTTCCCCTCGCCTCCTTCAATAAGATTTTAGACAAACCATGTCCGACCAGACTCCTGTCGTTGAAATCCGTGACCTTTCGAAACACTATGGTGAGTTCGTGGCGCTGGATCATTTGTCGCTGTCGCTCAATCGCGGCAGTATTCTGGGTTTTATCGGCCCCAACGGTGCTGGTAAGACAACGACAATTCGGATTTTGGTCGGGTTGTCTCGACCAACGTCCGGTGTCGCAAGAATTGCGGGCGCGGATTGCGTGCATGATCTTGCCAAAGTGCGACGGCTGGTCGGCTACATGCCTGACAAGTTCGGTTCATATGACAACATGCGCGTTCGGGAATATCTTGATTTCTTCGGTGCAGCCTTCGGGATTCCGCGCAAGGAACGCCGCAATCGCATTGCCGAGGTATTGGAACTTACCAATTCGACATGGATGCAGGATCGCTACGTTGAGAGCCTGAGCCACGGCATGCAGCAGCGTGTGGGAATCGCACGCACGCTGCTGCACAAACCGGAAGTTCTGATTCTGGATGAACCGGCGAACGGTCTGGACCCGGAGGCGCGGATCGAAATGCGAAATATCCTGCTGCGGCTGGCATCCGAAGGGAAAACCCTGATCGTCACCAGCCACATTCTTCCCGAGCTGTCGCGAATCTGTGACAAAGTTGCGATCGTCGCTGGAGGGAAGCTGCGGGCGTTTGGCACACTGCAGGAAGTCACGCGGGAACTTTCTCAACTGCGCACGATGGAGATTCAGTTTCTGTCAGCGGAGGGACTGACGCAGATCGGCGACAAATTGAAAAAACTTGTGGAGCCGACGGCAGAAGTGACGGTGTCCGAAACAGAGTTCATCATTCGCTGTCGCACATCGGCGTCTGACGAATTGATGGCCGACGTGCTGCGACAACTGATCGTGGCGGGTGACAGAGTCGCTCAATTCCGTGAAGTCGCTGGTGATCTGGAAGAAGCGTTTGTCTCGGCCGCACGCGTGGCAGAAGCGGAACGCACTGGTCAGCCAGCAGTGTCGGCGACAGCCCCGATACGTCAGGCACAGGAGTTGGCACGATGAACGGATGTCTTGTGATCATCGAACGCGAACTTCTGGGACTATTGCGCAATCGCCGAACGCTGCTCATTCTGGTGACCACGGCCATGGCGTTTGCCGCAGTTGTTATTCTGAAGTGGCCGTCCAGTGGTGTCTCCGATCTGAACGGGCAACAGGCACGCGAGACATGGCAATGGCTGACGTATGCCATGCTGGGGGCTGCAATCCTCATCGTGCCCGTCTTTCCGTCCACATCACTCGTCAATGAAATACGCGGACGAACGCTGGAACTGCTGCTGAACTCTCCGCTCTCGCGCGCATCAATCTATTTCGGTAAGGCGGGGGCGATGCTGGGCTTTGTGGCACTGCTCCTGTTTGCAACGCTGCCGGCAATGGCCTGTTGTTTTCTGATGGGTGGGCTGACCCTGACAGAGGTGCTGCGACTTTATGGATTCCTGCTGCTCGTCTGCACTCAACTGGTCGTGGTCGGAATTCTGGTTGGCACATTCTGTCGCAGCACCGAAGCCGCTCTGCGGTGGAGTTACGGCGTCACTTTCGCAATCACCATCGTGCCGACATTTCCCGATTTTTTCATGAAAGGAGGCGACAGCCCGATCGCCCGCGGTGCTGGATGGCTGAAACTCATTTCTCCCATCCCTTCGCTCATGCAGATGCTGAACCAGGGATCGATCGCAGGTTCCGGGCTGACGGAAAACCGTCCCGTCATGTTCTGGTATCTGGTG
>JANOUN010000419.1:0-1655 GCA_031416875.1 Planctomycetota bacterium
AGACCAATTCGCGCCGCTACCGGACTCGCCAGGAAACCCGCGAGTTGCTGGCAACCGTTTAGCCCGACCCACCGAGCGTTCTCCGTTGTTCAGGGCGTCTGTGAATACGGATCGCTGCTGCGCTGACCATTGAGATTCGACGTTTTGGCCATGCCGATCGGGGCCAAGCAGTTGGCACTGCACCAGAACGTTGGGCCGCAGCATTCAGAACGTCCCCGATTCCCGACTGGCCGTCTTCAGGAAACTCGCGTTCTCTGTGCCGCCAGCTGCAATAATACTGTGTCCCTGGGTGAGTCCCGCCCCGGGTGAGTCCCGCAGTCAATTCTTCAAGATCGTCAACTGCCACTCGGTATTTGGTCATCCTGGTTCCCTGAAAAGATTTGATACTCACGAGTCAGAGTATAGCAGAGGCCGACCATGACTCTCGCCAACACCGACGACTTCCTTCGAGTCTTCTGAGAGTTCACTAATTCAGCGATCCTTGTTCGCGAGTTGTCAGAAATCGCCGTGAGCGGTATCCTCAACGAATCGTCAGACAGATACCGTGATATATTGTGATATTTATCACTCGGCCATCGAGCCCTCAAATGAGCAGCAAGCTGATCAAAAACGTCCTGACGGTGATGGCCATCTGGCTTTTGCCGTTTTCTGAGTTCCCACAATTGTTGGCAGGCGAATCGCACGGTCAAGTGATCGAGGTCGAAGCCAATGTGCGGCAGATGCTGAATCGATACTGCGTTTCGTGCCACGGGCGCAAGGATTCCGTCGCGGATCTTGATTTGGAATCGGCAGGTGCCGATCCACTCGTTGCAGACTCGTCGATCAGTGATATGTGGGAAAAGGTTGTTCGAAAACTGCGGGCACGACAGATGCCGCCGATGGATGCGGAGCGCCCGGATGAAGCGACTTATGATGCGGCACTGAATTCGCTTGAAGCGCAGCTGGATCGACTGGCGAACGAGCACCCGATGCCGGGGAGAACCGACAGTCTTCGGCGGCTTACAAGAACTGAATACCAGAACGCCATTCGCGACCTGCTGACTTTGCAAATCGACGCTGCCGCTTTGCTGCCTGCGGATGAATCCAGTCAGGGCTTTGACAATATCACGGTCGGTGATCTCTCGCCCACGCTGCTCAGTCGATACGTTTCAGCCGCTCAGAAGATTGCTCGGCTGGTGCTGGGAGAAACAAGTCACGATCCGTCGGGAGAAACGTTTAGAGTTCGACCGGATATCACGCAGGAAGACCACGTGCCAGGTCTTCCGCCGGGAACTCGTGGCGGCACTCTGATCACCACCAACTTCCCGCAGAACGGCGAATATGACGTTCAGGTATGGCTGGCTCGCGATCGCAATGAACATGTCGAAGGTCTGAATGGGAAGCACGAAATGATCCTGTTGCTGGATGACCGCGAAGTCGGTCGATTCACGATCCAGCCGCCCAAAGAAAGTGACGACCACAGTACCGTAGACGCCCATCTTAAGCTGCGTCTGAACGCGGAAGCAGGCCCGCACGAGCTGGGTGTGACATTCCTCAGAAAATCGGCTTCACTTCAGGAAACATTGCGTCAGCCGTATCAAGCGAGGTTCAATATGCACCGACATCCTCGCACCAGTCCGGCGGTTTATCAGGTCTCTGTCGTCGGTCCCGTCACT
>JANOUN010000420.1:0-5165 GCA_031416875.1 Planctomycetota bacterium
GACCATGAGCCCCAAAAATCACTAAATCAACAGGCCGCTAGCCGCCAGTAGATGTTTTGGCGGGAGTGCAGACTTTAACCAGCCAGCCCCACAGCAGGATAAAGCCTCGCCCCCGAATTCTGCGCTGTACCGGCGGCTAGCACCGTGCTGATCACTACGCCTTCACCGAACCAACCGTACGATTCATCGCCCAGACCAGAATCGGACTTGCGATGTAAACGGAACTGTAAGTCCCGGCGATACATCCAATGACCATACACCAGGCGAAACCGTGAATTCCGGCCCCCCCGAAAATATACATGATCAGGACCACAATAAACACGGTCAACGTAGTCAGGATCGTACGACCCAAGGTCTGATTGAGTGATGTGTTAATCATCGACGCCGTAATCGCCGGGTTCTTACCACGTACTTCTCGAATTCTGTCAAAGATCACGATCGTATCGTTCAGTGAGAATCCCACCAGCGTCAGGTAGGCGGCGATCGTGGCAAGGTTGATTCTCAGATCTTCCAGCAGCAACAGGTTGCCGATTGAGGTGCCAGTCAGATAACTCGCCAACGCCGTGATGCCCACTGTGACCAGAACGTCATGCACCAGTGCCACAATCGCAGCCAGACCGAACACCAGATTCTGAAAGCGAAACCAAATGTAAATTGAGATGGCGAGAATACTGACGACGATGGCCAGGATGGCGCGCTGTTTCATTTCGCCGGCCACTGCCGATGCAAATGTATTCACTTCGTCAAACAGAGGCGTTGCTGCAAGCTCGGACTGAATCGCTTTCAGGGCCGATTCCAGATCTGCCGCGGCCACCGTCAGAATTGCCCGCACCTGGAATTTCGTAAATTTCCGAACTGCCAATTCTCCAGCTGTTTCTCCGGAGCCTTTCAGGCCCTTAATGTCGAACAATTCCTCCAGAGTATTGTATTTTTCCTTGCCTTCCGGAGTGATGGCTTTCAACTTGCCAGCGATCATATCTCGCAGCGTGCCTTCCGCAACCTCGTCCGAAAACGTGAGGGTCAGCATCGGGCCACCTTTGAACCGCAGGGCAATCAGGGCTTCCGCCGACTCATTACCCTCCTTGATTTCTACGGTCGACATCGGTCCCAGTTCCAGAGTCACCATTCGCAGGCGAATGGAATCATTTCCAGCGAATGATGCATAGATCTTGTCGCGGACGCGATCTTCTGCAGATTTCTGATCATCAGGCGTTGATGACGTACCCGAGGGTGCCGGAGCGGTCGCATGAGTGTCACTTTCCATGCTTCGCAGACGGAAATACCGACCGACGCCCTCTTCCGTCTTTTCGTCGCCGATGGAAAGGCGCTCGATCGAAAATTGGTCTCCGAACTGGGACTTCAATGCTTTATGCAGGTCGTCTGTTTTCTGCAGCTCGGTCGTCTGGAACGACACCATCGTGCCACCCGTGAAATCGATGTCATAGTTGGCCTCACCGCGTGCAAAGAAGGCGGCCATTCCAACGACAATAGTCACGATGGAAATCCCGATCCACAGAGACTGCTGCTTCAGAAAGTCAAAGTTCGTTTCACCAATCATCCGTGACATCGACAACGTTGTCAGCCAGCGTCGACGTTCAGCAATATCAAAGATCAGGCGACCAACAAACAAGGCAGTGTACATACTCAAAGAAAGACCGATGATCAGCGTCACGGCAAAGCCTTTGACCTGATCCGTGCCGATCACAAACAGAATCACGGCCGTCAAAAGCGTAGTGAGGTTGGAGTCAAAGATCGTTGAAAAGGCTTTCTGGAAGCCGTTCTGAATGGCCATCCGCACGCTTGAGCCCTTGGCCATTTCTTCCCGCATACGTTCGTAGATCAGAACGTTGGCGTCCACGGCCATCCCGATCGTCAGCACGATCCCGGCGATACCCGGCAAAGTAAACGTCGCATTGATTAACAGCATCGCAGCCAGTGTGAGGATGAGATTCAACACCAGGGAAATGACGGCAATCAAACCGGAGAACCGATAATAGTAAAGCATGAAGAGAACGACGGCTGCCGCACTGATCAGCGTAGCACGGACGCCTTTATGGCGAACGTCTGCCCCCAAAGTCGGATCGACGGTCGCTTCGCTGAGAGGCTTGGGATCGATCGGGACTTCCAAAGCCCCTGCGTTCAGCACGGCAACCAGTTCGTCTGCTTCGGCAGATGTAAATCCACCAGCGCCACCGCCGGAGATCTGACCGCGACCGCCCGTGATGGGTTCGTTAAGGTTTGGAGCAGTACTGACCTTTCGGTTCAGCACGATTGCAAGTTTGCGCTGGTCCCCGTCAGGACGGCCAGGTCGATCAAATCGCGATGTCAGGTCGCCAAACCGGAACGCTCCAGTCTGGTCAAAAACGAAACTCACGATGACATGGCCCGTTGGGTCAATGTCGGTCGTGGACGACGTAAGATACTGCCCCGTGACACGACGATCTTCAGGCTCCACAAGCAGCAAATATTCTTCGGTCTCATAACTCTCTGGCCGACCATTGACGTATCGAATGTTCTGGACGTTGCGGCGAATAATAGAACTGTCTCGAAGTAACTGTGGCTCGCCTTTCTTTTCGTCGGCAGGCCTCCAGATGGCTCGTACCACGCCGTCAATACGCAGTTCCTTTGTGGCCTTGTCCAATTGTTCGGCAGCTTTAACGATTTCCCGATCTTCCGCACGATGAGCGGCAATAAAGAATTCAAGGCTTCCTAAGTCTGTGATCTTGCGTTTGACTTCGTCCACGGACTGCGGATCGACGCCAGGAATAATGACTTCGATACGTCCGCCACCGACCCCGCGAACGGTGATTTCTTCGGTTCCCGATGGATTCACACGTTTCTTGACTGACTCCACCATCTTGTCAATCAGATCATTCGTCAGCTCTTTTTCCGGCTTGATCTGGAACACCATATTTGTCCCGCCCGCGAGGTCGATCCCCAGACGGAATTGATCACCGATCTTCTCGCCTTTCAACAGGCTCGACAGAAACGGTGCCGCTCCCAGCATCAGCGTGAAGAACACGACCCACATCCGTCCTTGCCATTCCTTCACGCGCCACAGACTTGACAGCATATTCGCGAGCAGAATCGGGACGGCGATGACCAACAACAGGATTAACCATGCGACCCAGGCTTTGCTCGGTGCAGCCGGTGGCACATCCGCTTTGGCGTCAGCGGACTCAATCACGTCCTCGCTCGCTGCCGCAGAGTCCTCAGCGCTCTTGCTGGTGGCCGCGTCAAATGCCGCATCAGATCTGGACTTTGCCTCATCCACGACGCTGGAAGCAGGCTCAGCGACTTTTTCCTTCTCGTCGGCAACGACACCGGCTGCAGCGTCTTCAGCAGCAGTGACCGCTGGCGTTACAACCGGTGTTTCTACAGCCTTCGCCGCGTCCGCTGCTGCGGTGGGATCCTGGAGCAGAAGAAAAAGCAATCCATTGAGCAACTGAAACATCAGATTAGGTTCCCGGGAAATTCGCGATCTCCGCAGCAAAATCGCAGCGGCGGCGAGTCAAAATGTGGTCAGAACGGGCGTATATGTATCGAATGGATTCCCTGCAACACAATTCAAGCCGTGCGAATGGTCTCCAAACCGGGAATCCACCCGCCTGGAAGCCGTCGGAAGCTCTCAGGTTGAACCCGATCCATTCGATTCCGGGGAATCTTTCAGCGGTTCCTGAATGGCCGATCGCCGGAATTTGATACGCGTGTTGTCATCGACTCGCAATGTGACACGCGTGCCGTCCGATGAAATATCGGCGATCGTGCCAATCATTCCGCCCGTCGTGACCACTTTGTCGTTCTTCTTCAGTGTCGCGAGCAACTCCTTCTGTCGGCGTCGTTCTGCCTGCTGTGGTCGCAGAAGAATAAAGTAGAAGAACAGCCCGATCGCGATGAATGGAAGAAACTGCATCCATGGCGGAGGAGGAGCGTCTTTTGCTGCATTCGCAACGTTTTTGACTGCCTCTGTGGTGCCTTCCACAACTGGCGTCCCGGAAGTCGCTGCGGCCGCGGCCGACGATTCACCTTCGACTGCCGCTGGCGGAACGGCACCGTCCTGCAACATCAACAAGAGTTCACACATTCGCACATACACACAAAACCAGTTCACAGGCACCGATCCAATTTGGGGTTAAAAACGTAAACCGCACTCTCTTATGCTGCCGATAGAACGCAAGTCTGCGGCCAGCCTGAGTTTGGAAAAAGCCAGTATCTTAGGACTGCGGATTCCAACGGGCAAGCTGATTCGACCGGAACTCTGCCGAACACCCCTGAAGTATTGCTTCTCGAAGCTGCCGCACCAGCCGCTGGTAAAATGCGATGTTGTGCAGCGACAGCAAAATCGGCCCCAGCATCTCCTTTCCCACAAACAGGTGCCTCAGGTAGGCACGCGAGAATCGTGTGCAGGCCGTGCAGTCGCATTCCGGGTCCAGCGGTCTCTCATCTCGTGTATGCACCGCGTTCCGCAGCCGTACCGGTCCGAGGCTTGTAAACGCCATGGCGTTCCGTCCGTTTCTGGTCGGCATGACGCAGTCAAACAGGTCAATGCCACGGCAAACGGCTTCGATGATGTCTTCGGGCCGACCAACTCCCATCAGATAGCGCGGCTTGTGTGCTGGCAGCATCGGCACGGTGCTGTCCAGAATCTGGTACATCACCGGCGGCGGTTCTCCGACACTCAAGCCGCCGACGGCATAGCCAGGAAAATCGATCGGCAGCAGTCCTTCCGCTGACCGTTGCCGCATTTCCGGATGCACACCGCCCTGCACAATTCCGAACAACGCCTGGTCCGATCGCTGCTGAGCGTCGCGGCAGCGTCTGGCCCAAACCGTCGTGCGATCAACTGCTTTTCGAATCTTCTCGATCGATTCACCTGACGGCGGACATTCGTCAAGGCACATGATGCAGTCTGCCCCAAGCTGCTCCTGGATCAGTACCGCTCGTTCCGGGGTCAGCTCCAGCAGATTGCCGTCGATGTGCGATCGAAAGACAACCTTGTCGTCATCGATCTTCCTCATCTTTGCCAGGCTGAACACCTGGAACCCGCCGCTGTCGGTCAGAATCGGGCCGCTCCAGTCCATGAATCGATGCAGTCCGCCCATCTCTGCCACAATTTCAGAACCCGGTCGCAGCGCCAGATGGTACGTGTTCGACAACACCATCTG
>JANOUN010000421.1:0-2226 GCA_031416875.1 Planctomycetota bacterium
GGCCGATTTCCAATGTGCGGATTCGCGCACTGTGGCGCGCCATTCGTGCTGTCCCGGCCTGCACTGCGCTCCGAGCTCCCATACTTGGACGACGCTCAATTTCACCGGCAACTCCGAGCTGGCTCCGTGCCGAGACGCAAAAGTCTCTTGACATAATTGCCACGAAATCAGGCCAAAATCGCTCTTTAAGCGTCAGGGATTCTTGAGACACCAGCTCCAGGATTCTGAGTGCGTACGCCCTGTGTGCCCCACATCCACAGTTGATGCATCAGGCAGTCCATGTGGCAGACTGGTTGTGGTACTGCATTTGCACATCGTTGCTCGTGAAACAG
Source organism: Planctomycetota bacterium (assembly GCA_031416875.1). Taxonomy (GTDB): domain Bacteria; phylum Planctomycetota; class Planctomycetia; order Planctomycetales; family Planctomycetaceae; genus SXXK01. Next base: position 333 of record JANOUN010000421.1, read on the forward strand.
AAAACCATGAACCATCCGGGCTTGGGGGCTCTCGTTTTAATCGTGGGATAAGCTTCCAGCTTGTCATTGCTTTTGAAAAACAGGGCGTCTTCTTCAATTGATGCCAGGCTGGAAGCCTGGCTCATGGGAAATCCCCACTAAAACGACGCTCCCCTTGGGCGTGTGTCACGATTCCGTTTACAGAAGGACAATAGCAATGCTTGGAACCATTCTGCTCATCCTTCTGATCTTGATGCTTCTTGGAGCAATGCCAGCATGGCCTCACAGCAGAAGCTGGGGCTACGGACCAAGCGGCGGTCTGGGGCTCGTTGTGCTGATCATCGTCATTCTGCTGCTCATGGGCCGCATTTGATTGAGTAGCAAAGTTGCGTCGAGGTTCGCCCCGATGCGGCGCTTGGGAAGATATGGATGACGCCTTTAACGAAGCGTCACGTGAGATGTGGTGGGTCGTGTTTTTGATCGAACAGGAATTACCTCAGAAATCAGGAGTTGCAGTCATGAGTGGCAAGACAGATAAAGTGAAGGGCCGAATTAAGGAAGCCGCAGGAGCATTGACCGGGAATGACAAGCTGCGCGAGGAAGGGAAGACGGACCAGGCCGTCGGGGAGGCCAAGGAGGCTGTCCAGAAGGTTGCCGACAAAGTGAAGAACGCTGTTAAAAAAGTGATCGGATGAGGGAAGGACTGCGGTCCCCCGGGCTTTCATCTCACAGAGCGAGATGTAAGAGTGCATTCTACTTGAAGGAGTTCAGGCCATGAAACGGGATCCGATGAATACCGATGTGCGGCAGTTGAGCGGCATGCGGAATGGCCCGGGGCCAAAGCCGACGAACGAAGATCTGAACGTTGCGGAAGAGCGAGAACAAATTGCCGGGATAATTAAGCACTCCGGCGATACCAGAGATGAGGCGGAAACAGAAACAGGAGAGTTCACATCCGGACTGACGCCTCATCAGGTCGTGGAGAAATTAATCTCTGTTCGCACGCAGCTTGAAGGAGCCGTGGAACATCATGCTCAATCAGGGCGAGTTTCCAGGTATGCAGCGGTCGACAGCGTGTGCAGAGAGGATCCCTGGTAACCTCAGCAGATGGGGTACGGGAGTTGCGGACTGTAGCCGTCCATTTCTCCGTGGACGGCGACCCGGTCAGGACAAGATTGATCGAGCCGATCAGCGTCCTGGAATCGCTGAAACTGCATCTGCCGGAATTCACCCTGACCCGCGTTCAGGCAGAAGTGCAAACCTGGTGGCAAACCGGCGAAAGCCGAGTCGTTCAGGTCGTTGTCAAATTCCCGGAGTATCAACTTCTGCAAGAACAAATACCGACAAATCGCGAATCCGCCCAGATGGATTTGTTGAACCAGGATCCTTGGTTGCCTTATAACTTACAGCGTAGCGAGTTCATATGTGACACCGCAATGTCTGCGGCCAGCTAGTGCTCTGTCAGGCGTCAAATGGTGGATGGCCAAAAAACTCGGCGGGCGAGACGCCCACGCTCCCGGAGCGCGTGCGTCTCGTCCGCTTAGGTCCAACCCCTCAACGGTGGTTTCACATTCAAGATGGTTAAACATCTTTCCTGGTGGGCTATCAAGTACGACTTGTGGCAATAGTCCGGGCCTGCGCCTTTGATCGGTTACGCCAGCACTTTCTTCAGCCAAAGGATCGCGACGATGAACCCATTGATTAAAGTTTGGTTCAAGCATCTGCTTCAAGAACGAAAACAAAGACGATCCGGGGCGCGCGGCGCGGTTTGGCGAAACCGGACTTGGCCCATCGGCTTCGAATCGCTGGAAAACCGGGTGATGCTCAGCGCAGTGAAATGGTCGGCTGCCGATTTCGAACTCGTCAATCTCGAGAATCCCGAAGGCGAACCCTGGCTCTCGGCCTCGCCGGACGG
>JANOUN010000422.1:0-4635 GCA_031416875.1 Planctomycetota bacterium
AGGAAGTCGAAGGCGTGGCCGCTGGCGGTTCGGCTCGTGTGCAGCGATGATAGATTGAGCAGAAGCCACGCATTTTCAAGATGCCGGGCTTCTATTTGCGACTGCGGATATTGAAAGAGGTGTTGCGATGTCGGTAACCGAAATACAGCCGTTGCCAAAAACCGGTACGCGAATGAGTCTGGAGGAATTTCGAGCATTAAACCTGCCTGAAGAGTCCAGCCTTATTCTTCTTAATGGCATTGTCTACGATGAAGCAGACCAGGGCGACGACATGACGAAGCGAAACCATCAACATTCGCTCACTGAGGCCACGCTTGCATATCTCCTTAACGCATGGCGCAGATCATCCGGAATGTTCTGTCAGGTTCATTCGGGTGAGGTGGGATGTGAGTTGACCGGACAGACCGTTTCTGTCGGAATTGATGTGGCGATCTTCCCGCAGAGTGTTGTTGCAGGTATTTCCTCAGATTTCCCTTTCATCGTCGGCACGCCATTGCTGGCTGTTGAGATCCTTTCACCGAGTGATAAGACTTCCGGAATTCAGCAGAAGGTCGATCTGTACCTCAAATCCGGTGTTGAGCTGGTTTGGGTGGTTGATCCGCATTTTAAGACCGTGGTTGTTCACAGAAATGGTCACGTTCCGGAAATGTTTGCAAGCGGTTCATTTCTGGTTGGTGAAGACGCTCTGCCGGGACTCAAAATCGCAGTTACAGAAATCTTTGAATAAACAACGTCAATTACTTCCTGTTAAACCTGGAAACAAAAAATGTCAAAGCACGATATCGGCCTGATCGGCCTTGCGGTGATGGGGCAGAACCTGGTCATGAACATGGCCAACAAAGGCTTTGCGGTGGGTGTCTACAACCGCACGACCGAGACGACTCATGAATTCGTGAGTGGCCTTGGCAATCGGCCCCCGGGAGTTGTTGAACAGGGAACAGCGGATCGCATCAAAGGCTATGACACGCTGGCGGATTTCGTCAATAGCCTGGCAGCACCGCGGCGAGTCATGATCATGGTGAAGGCAGGGGCACCTGTCGATGCCGTGATTGATCAGTTGAAGCCGCTGCTGTCCAAAGGCGACATCATTATCGACGGCGGAAATGCGGACTACGTCGATACCAACCGCCGGAGCAAGCAACTGGCTGCGGAAGGCTTTCGATTCATCGGCACCGGTGTTTCCGGTGGTGAAGAAGGCGCATTGAAGGGTCCAAGCATCATGCCCGGTGGTCATCCCGAAGCATGGCCGTTCGTCAAAGATATCTTCCAGAAGATCAGCGCAAAGGTCGGGCCGAATCACGACATTCCGTGCTGCGACTGGGTCGGTGAAGACGGAGCCGGTCACTACGTCAAGATGGTCCACAACGGCATTGAATACGGTGACATGCAGTTGATCTGCGAAGCCTACTACATCCTGAAGTACGGTGTCGGACTGACAAATGCTGAGCTGTACCAGGTATTCAAGGAATGGAACAACAGTGAACTCGAAAGTTACCTGATCGAGATCACGCGGGACATCTTTACCGTGAAAGACAAGGAAACCGGCAAGGATCTGGTCGATCTGATTCTGGATACCGCAGGGCAGAAGGGGACAGGCAAATGGATGAGCCAGCATGCACTGGATCTGGGAGTGCCAACGACACTGATCACCGAAGCGGTGTTTGCCCGCTGTCTGTCGGCTCAGAAGGACGCGCGCGTGCGAGCTGAACCGGTTCTTTCCGGTCCCGACGCCAAATTTGAAGGCGACCGCAAGCAGTTCATTGATGACGTGAAGCAGGCTTTGTATGCATCCAAGCTTTGCAGCTATGCTCAAGGGTATGTGCAGCTGGATGCCGCTGCGAAGGAGTTCGGATGGAAACTCAATAACGGCCCGATCGCGTTGCTGTGGCGCGGTGGCTGCATCATTCGATCACGCTTTCTCGAAGACATCAAGACAGCCTTCGACAAGAATCCGACCCTGGAAAATCTGCTGCTCGATGACTTCTTCAAAACTGCCATCAGCAAAGCTCAGCCAGCATGGCGTCGAGTTGTCTCTACCGCGATTCAGCTTGGTCTGCCCGTCCCCGGCTTCAGTGCAGCTCTGACGTATTATGACGGTTATCGCCGTGGCCGACTGCCAGCCAACCTGCTGCAGGCTCAACGTGACTACTTCGGGGCTCATACCTACGAACGCACCGATAAGCCTCGCGGCGAAAAATTCCACACCGACTGGATTCGCGAGCGAAAGCTGACGTAGTGCATGACTCATGACTTCAGTCGACGCAAATCTCCAGGCCCCGCATCCCTCAGGTGCCGGGCTTTTTTTGCGGCATCCAGTAGATGTAAATCGCAGTTGTAAAGTCCAATCCGCGCGTGAGCGAATCATTGAACTTCCGGGAAGTGTGAACGTCGAACTCAGACACAGGCTTGAACACTTGGGGCGATCGCAGGATCTGTGTCAACGGCAGCACTGGCAGGGGATGCCATGTTGTGGCATGCCGCACGACTGTCAAATCGTTTACTGAAAAGTAAATGTGTGGCACACGAAACGCCACGCTCGACTGGCCAGCGAGACCGGAGCACAGCGAATTTTCGCATACCCAGTCGAATAGAGTGGCGGAGTCGCCTCAGCGGGATCGAGATCCAGCGACACTGCCACGCCAAACAGCGTTTCACCGGGAAGGGCCGTCTCGGGCTTTACCGACACCATTCGGTTCACGATGAGTTCTCGATCCACCGACTCCTGCGGAATAGTTTTTCGTTGAGATACGCGGCCAGCAACGGACTCCGCTGGCAACGATGTAAACATCAAAGTCACCGCTGCTCCGTCTTCAATCAGCTCGATATCTTCCTCCGGCAGCAAGCACAAAGCCCGCAGATCCTTCTCGGTGCCGATCCAGCAAAGGAGCGTCTGTCGCGTCATCCAGACCGAACGGATTCTCTGATCCAGGGGTTGACCGAACCATCCAGTCGCATCCTGCGACCCACGTCGAGGACGCGGCTTGTTCCGGGCGGGGAAAATGCTTCCCGAAATCTGGCTGACGACAGTCAGATTCTGTTCCTTCTGCGTTAACTTTGCCAGCCGCGCTTCACGAGACCGAAGTGCCTTCTCTGCAGCCGGTAATGCGCTGGCAGCCTGGCTGTTGACGGATCTCTGCGTCGACAACGCCGCAGCGCGGGCTTTCGCTTCCATATATTCACCTTGAGCCTGCGCGACCGCCGAATCCAATGCATCGTTCTGAAACACCGCGACGACATCTCCGGCACGTACCTCATCGCCTGCCGCGACCTGTGGTTCAATGCTGCCGTCTTCCAGAGCGTAAATCGGTGAACTCACACCCGGTGTCAATGTGAATGGGGCTTCGACGGAGTACGGGAACGGCAGGAACAGCGCAATCAGCAGCAGACAAACGAAGACTGAAAGTCCTGTGACAGCCCGCAATCGCTGCTCGGGATCGACACGCACAGCTCCCGCTCGTTCACGAATTCCGCGAATCGCAGCCAGGACGAGTCCCGCAGAGACACTGGCCAGCAGCACGCTGATCAGAGATTCCAGGTGCCAACTCTTGAGTGTACCGTACATGAACCACAACAGTGTCGTGATCACGAGCACTCGGTAGCCGGTTGATACCGCCCCATATGTTGCCATCGCCCATTGGAATCCCGATGACCGTCGCCTGAGCAGAGTTCCAGGCAGCCCCAGAACAACACGGTCGAACACAGCCATGGCAGCGGCCTTCGATTCACCAGCGAGATTAGGAATTCCCAGCCAATCCGACAGGACGTAATAGCCGTCGTATTTCAAAAGCGGATTTCCATTCACCAGTACCGTATTCAGCGAGCTGACAATCATCACATTCAGAGAAAAAGTATGCAGGAATCCCTGCCGACTGATGGTCCACAGCATGGCAAACATGGCTGCCAGCAACAGCTCTGTTCCAATGCCTGCCGCAGAAACCAGCATGCGTTTCCGACGATCCTGCTGCAGCCACGAATCCGAGACATCACAATACAGCAATGGCACAAATCCCACGATGAGCACGCCCAGTTCATGGCATTCACCGCCGTAGTGTCGGCAGGTCAGACCGTGCCCGAATTCGTGAAGGATCTTGACGAACAAGACAGACAGAAGCAGAATCGGCAGATTCGTCGCCGTGAAAAGACTGCCAATCCCCGGAAGTTCAATTTCCAGCTGCGAGCGTCTGGCAAGTACCATCACCAGCGCCATCGCGCAGAACAGTAGTCCAGCAATCATGCATTGGACGTGAAAGATCCATCCGATGGATCGGTCAAGGATGTTTAAGATGCGAGTTGGATCAATGCCGCGAAATCGATACGTCAGCAGCGACAACATTCGCCGCAGCATCGCTTGAGACATGTGGCGCTTCCGCATCTCGTTCAGCCGCTGACTGTGGCCCGGAACGCAGGCTCGCAGCAGCCCGCCGTTTACGGCGGACACCAGGAAATGTCTCAGGTTGTCGGACGAAAACTCTGACTCAGGAAACTGCTGACGAAGTTGATTGAGGATCCGATTCAAAGAAGCGCGGCCATTCAGCAGCTTGAGAAACGCCATTTCCTCGGCCTCCGCATAGAAGTACGTCAACCGCAATGGATCTTTGATCGTCCACGCAGCGGGGACAATTGCATCGGTCGCCT
>JANOUN010000423.1:0-7080 GCA_031416875.1 Planctomycetota bacterium
ACGTCAGCATCGATTGCTGAACGCATCTATTCCCGGAATCCCTGGGACGGCGACCCGATGGCCGGAGTTCTGATCTACACATCAGCTCCGGACAGTGAAGGAACGCTGGGCGGACTCTGTGCGCTGGGGACGCCGGATAAACTGGGGCGTCATATTCGTCGAGCCCTTGAGAAAGTGAGCCTCTGTTCTTCCGATCCCTTGTGCGCTGAACATCCTGTCGGCGGTGGCGAGAAACTGCACGGTGCCGCCTGTCATGCGTGTTCATTTCTACCGGAAACATCATGCGAGCGCGGCAACAAGTTTCTCGACCGGGCTTCGCTGGTGGCAACTGTGGAACGAATGGATGTCGCGTTCTTTCGGATTGAGCCATGAAGCCGCTGCATGTGCTCATTCAGCAGGCGACGATTCTTGCGGGCCAACTTCCTCGAAAGGTTGTCGAGTCATTGGCGGAAGCGATTTCGTCAAAGCCGTTGGCCAGCTTACCAACGGAAATCTCACAGCGTATACCGCATCATCAGTATCGCGATAAAGCGATTGATTTCGTTGCGTTCTGGAAGAATTCCGCTGCGACTGTGGACGCACAGGTGGTGGCGACCGCGCTGCTGACAGCAGCCGTGGCCGAACAACAGCACAAGGATTCGCAGAGCGTTGAGCTGGTCTGGACCGGGCCGGAATCGAAAGATCTACCGTTTCGTCGCACGGAGCAGGCGATTCTGCAGGTTCTGGATTCTGCACAGGATCGTATCACTCTTGTCAGCTTCGCCGTATACAGCATTCCTAACGTCGCAAAAGCACTGGTGAAAGCTGCACAGCGTGGCATTCGCCTGACCGTGATCGTAGAGACGCCTGACAAACTGGGCGGCGAGAATGAATACAACACGATCCGGGCGCTTGGAAGCGACGTTGAGGCGCGGTCGTCGGTTTACTTCTGGCCGCTCGACAAACGCAAACTCAGCGGCACCGGCAAGCCCGGCAGCCTTCATGTCAAATGCGCCGTCGCCGACAGCGAGTGGCTGTTTCTGTCGTCCGCCAACCTGACTCAACAAGCCTTCACAATCAACATGGAGCTGGGCACCCTGATTCGCGGCGGGTCATTGCCGCAAAAGGTGGAGGCTCAGTTCGACCGCCTGATACAGACGGCGACACTGGTGAGAGTTTAGCTACGCCTGTTTTTCAAAACATGTTGCAGATGAGTCAAGTTTTGGAAACGCAGCAGACCCGTCGGCATTACGCAGTGTACCGGCAAGCTCAAATGTGGATTCAAAAAAATTCTTGATTCGGCTCTTAATTCGAATCACGGCTTTCGCTGACAACTGAGCAACCTTTCGCTTCCAGGAAAGAGAACGCGAATGGCACCACAAAGATTGCGGTGCCATTCGCAGAAGTCTGTTCGGAAGCAGCGATTGAGTGGCAGCTGAACAAAGAGCTCAGAGTTTCAGAACACCCCGGCGAGAATCCTTGATGGGCCGATCATGATATAAACCCGCGAACCCGTTCTGACCGTCGGGACCGTGCCGCCACGCTGGTTGGTCAGTTCCAGCTTGATTCGCCCGAGTGCGACTGGGGCGCTGCCGACGAAAGTCATCGGTCTTTTAACCCAGCAATCTGGCTGGCTTGCCGGGAGGAGCGGTTTTGTGACGACCCATCCGCCACACTTTCTGGAAATTTTCTGCAGACCAGTGCACCATGTCTTATGCTGCGCAAACGCGAATCATGGTGCGCGCTGATGATACGGCGATCATGGCTGGTTCAACTGACCGCCAAAGCGGCTGTAGTCAAGGGTTGGGGCCTGATCGAGGCTCAGAATGGCGTCCTGGCGGCTTTGCTGAAGCTGCTGCGCCTGGTTGTTGTAAAAGTCGGAGAACTGGACAATGGCAGGTCCCAGCAGGAACAGGAATACCGCCGGCAGGAGGCACAACGCGACGGGGAACAACAGCTGAAACGACGCGAGATTCGCTCTTGAATCTGCGCGCTCTTTCAACGAACTGCGAATGCCATCGCTGTATTCCGTCAGTGATCGCGAAATACTCGTGCCGGTAACTTCTGACTGGATGAGCAGCGACGTAAACGAATTCACTTCCGGTGAACTAATGCGTTGGCTGAAATTGCGGAGTGCCTGAGGCATGCTGCCGACTTCCGCCTGCTGATTGACCAGCAGCAGTTCTTCGGCGAGCGCGGGATGAACACTCCCAATTTCGCGGCTGATGCGTTTGAGTGACTGCGGAACGGTGAGCCCCTGACTGACGCCCATGTTCATCATATCCAGCACGTCTGGCAGTCCGCGTTCAATGTCGATCTTGCGTTCGGATGCTCTGAAGGACACAACCAGAGGCGGAATCGCCCACGCCAGCAGCGGTGCAATGACCAGCATCACGACCAGCCACGGTTCGGCAGCAGGCGGAAGCACGATCAGAAAGTAACCGACGAGTACGATGGAAAGAAAAGCCAGCACAAATCGGATGGCCGTCAGATTGATCCACGAGGCGCGGGACAGGTAACCCGCTCCCATCAGATTCTTTCTCTGCACTTCACGTCGGGCAGCAGACTCGGGAAGCAGTTGAGCCACCGCCGGCGTGATGCGTCCAAAAAACATTTCGTCGTCTCGCATCGGAAGATCTTCCGGTACGATCTGATATTTTGGATCGGTGTCATTGGAAAGAATGCCACGAAACTCAGAAAACAGGCGACGATCACCCCATGTGGAAATTCGGTTGACCACCGGCACTGCCGAATTCCTCGCGGAATTCGTGGCTGCACCAACCATTGCGGCGGCAGGTTCGCCAATCCGCGGCGAAGCAGACGCATGCGCCTGTTGACCAACGAGGTGCGGCGCCGGGGTGAATTCGCCGTCTGGGGTGCTGCCCAGTTTCAACAGTCCCGACTGCACTTTTTCCTGCGTCGCACGATCCGGCGCAGAACTCAGATCAGGAATCGGGCGTGACTGCTGAAACGGGCTCAGAATCCGCTTTTGGGCCGGAAAGAACAGCTTCTTCAGAGCAAGACCAACAGCCAGAACACCAGCCGCGGCAAGAATCCAGATGAAGTACATAACATTTGCTCCACAGTCGCTGCGGCATCGGTCATTCCGATGCGGTCAGGTCTGAAATCTCTGTCAGACGATGGACTTTAACATGCACCAGGCATCAATGAATGTCTGTCAAATTCTGAAACCGCCCGCGGCATCAGAACCTCGCACTTCTTGCCAGAATTCGATACACGAAGAAGCTGCCCGTCAGGAGTCCCGCAATGCCAAGCCACAGGGAAATCCGGCCCGCATAGGAATCCGTGAGACGTGCCAGGTAGTCTGGATACCACACGGTATAAATCACCATCACAATAAACGGTATGATGACCATCATGGCCGCGCCCCAGCGACTGGACACAGTTGCAGCTCGCTGACGAGCGACAAAATGCAGTCGATCGCGCACGGCTGTTGCCAGTCGCTCCAGCACCATGATCAGGTCACCACCGGTGTCCTGGTTCAGTGCTAAGGCCGATGAGAACATCGTCAAAGTTGAAACACCGGTGCGGTCAGCAAGGTCACGTACGGAACTCGCCACATCCATGCCCATCTCCATGCGCCGCGCACTCATCTTGAGTTCGCTCCCAAGAGGAGCCGGAGTGTCGCCTGCCACAAGCAATAAAGACTGTTCCAGATTACGTCCTGCGCGCGCGCTCCGGGCCAGTTCATCAGCCATACCGGGCAATTGTGCCATGATGGCTGTTTGACGGCGGTTTCGCAGGGCGATCGCCATGCCGACCGGGACCAGCAGACCGAAAACGGTACAGAACGCTGTAGGAACAGCGCTCTCCAGCAGTACAAATGCCATACCACCGAACGCCAACGCAGATAACAGACAGAATGCGAGCCAGAGCATCGGTGACGTCTCAATGCCCGATTGCAGCATCAGTCGATCGAACCAGCCGTTGACGGATTCGCTCATCCCTTTTCCGGAACCGGTTGCGAACTGTTGATTCTCGCGCAGCAGACCGGCAAACTCAGGGCGGCGTTCCAAAGTTGGCAACGGATGGTTGGGAGCGATCATGACGTCTGTTTCCGAGGTTTGTGGAAAACTGTGTTCAGCATCGCAGCTTCGCTGAGCAGGCTGCGTGGGGTGGATTCAGTTCTTGGTCATTTTCAGTTCGCGGGCTTCGAACAGCGGGAGATACTGTTCGATATTCGCACCGGTCAGTGCCAGGCGTCGCAGTGCCACCGGCTGATACCCGGTGGCAAAGAAGCTGCCGACGGGATGACCGTCTTTGTCTTCTCCGTTAATCCGATAAACAAAAATATCGTCCATCCGGTACTCGCCATCTTTCAGTCCTGACACTTCCGAGATGCGCGTGATGCGACGTTCGCCAGTGTGCAGACGTGTGACGTGAATCACAATATCGATTGCATTGGCGATGTACTGTCGAGCGATGCGGGAAGGCAGATCGACGCCCGCAAGCGCGATCATCAGTTCCAGGCGGTCAAGAGTTTCGCGTGTGTCATTGGCATGCACGGTACTCATGGAACCATCATGGCCGGTGTTCATGGCCTGCAGCATATCCAGCACTTCACCGCCTCGGGATTCGCTGACGATGATGCGGTCAGGTCGCATACGCAACGCGTTTCGCAACAGATCGCGCTGAGTCACCGCACCCTTACCTTCGAGATTAGGCAGGCGCGTCTCCAGAGGAATTACGTCTGTCTGCTGCAAACTGAGTTCTGCCGTTTCTTCGATCGTCACAACACGCTGAGAATCGGGAATAAAGCGGCTCATGCAGTTCAGCAACGTCGTTTTGCCGGCACCCGTGCCTCCGCTGACAATCATATTCATGCGACCACGAATCGCCAGAATCAGAAAGTCGGCCATGGCCGGGGCCAATGAGCCGTAGTTGATCATATCTTCCAGCTGCAGGCGACGATTGCCGAACCGACGAATGGAAACAGTCGGACCACACAGGGCGAGCGGCGGAATCACAGCATTGAATCGTGAACCATCCGGCAGCCGCGCGTCAACAATCGGACTGGATTCATCGATCCGACGACCGGCGCGACCGACCAGACGATGAATAAACTGCATCAGGTGATTCGCATCCGCGAACCGGATGTTCGTCGATTCCAGGATGCCCTTGCGTTCCACCAGAATCCTGTCCGGGCCATTGATCAGAATATCGGTGACCTGCGGATCAACCATCAGGGACTCGATCGGGCCGAAGCCGTAAATCTCATCCATAATCTCCGACACCATCGTCTCGCGCTGCTGAGTGTCGAGACTCAACGACTGCTGTGTACACAGATAATCGGCCAGTGAACGCAACTGTCCGCGAAGTTCGCTTTCGGACAGCCCTTCAGCCTTGTTGAAGTCGATCACATCCACCATCTGACGATGGAGCGACGTTTTCAGTTTTTGAAAATCGCGGACCGTATTGTCCATTGCTTCAGTTGCAGCGACCATGGGGTGTCCTCAGTTCAGAATGAATTTCTGCGATGCCGTCAGCCAGCGGCTGGCCTGCAGGCAAAGCGCAACAGACCGGAATCAGTTATCGAGCGATCAGGACAGGGAAATCCAGAATGTCCAGAGCTGCCATTGAAGGCAGCCCGTTCCGGGAAACAGACAAAAACGGCAAAATCTGCATGATGATCAGTCACACAGCCGAACACTGTAGACATAACGGTTCGATGTCGCCTGCGAAGAGGAAGACATCACTGCTGTGGAAGTAATCAGCACACACGGCTGCAGACAGATCGAAACTTCTCCGCCCGCAGAAATCCCGGCAGCCATGATTCTGGCGGCGACGGCACGATGCAGCTGAACAGTCGACAACACGCCGCCGACCGTCGATTGATTCTCTGAACCCGCAGGACTGACTGCTGGATTACACAAACACACGATAAACGACTGCCCTGCGTGTGACTGTAACCATCCCGCAATCTCAGCACATTCCGGATTGGACAGCGTCGATGAAGACATCGTGGACGGAAATGTCAGTTGGTTCAATCCCAGTGTTTTCAGATCGTCGGCTGTTACGCCTTGCTGCATCCAGTTCACGATCTGGCACGAGTTGCCCGTGGGAGATGCTGCGGAAAACTTCAATGGCACAAAGCTGTCAGGCGTGTTGCCAGCGGAATTCGGGGAAAGCGTCAGTGTGATTTCCGGCAGTCCATCCGGTCCGTTTTCCACGGCGTGCTGCGCTGGATTCCAGCTCAGATTGTCGGACCCTTTTCCGCACTCGATCTGTTGTGACCATGGTCCACCGCCATTCCGCGTTGAACCATCGCCAGGGCTTTGATCGACAATCGAGAACGGCAGCACGGGGATCGTGACATTTCCTCCCGGCAGAAATCCGACAGGTGAATGTTCGATCCTTGCCGCCGCAGAAACTCCCAGACGGGCATGGCGGACGCCGGTCAGCCCGCTGAAGAACATTCGCAGCTGATCGTTCGACTGACCTTTTCCGAACGTGACTCGAATCTGTTCAGGGACGCTGACTGCTGGCTGCATCAGTCCCGCACTGTCGGACTGAGTTGCTGCCAGGGGCTGGATGAGTTCCACGTCGTTCTCACTGATCAAGGGGATCAGGGAACTGTCGCCTGCGTGGCGGATATAATCGACTGCGGCATTGCGAGACCGCACGGCTCGGCCATCGTTTTCAAACGATTGTTGCCAGGACCGCAGGATGTCATCAGACAGAAACGCATGGCCTCCGACGATGACGGCCGATTCCGCATGGCGCCGCGCTTCGGCTCGAACACACGACAACCACATGACGTTGAAGAAGCACGCCATGATCATCAGCATCGCCAGAAATACCGAAACGCTCCAGATCATCATCGTGCCACGACGGACGCGATGGTGTTCAGGTGGTATTTCCTGCAATCCACGTCGCAGTTGTTGTGATGTGCTGATTTTCATTTCAGAACCTGGAAGCATTCCGCGTGAAGGGAGCCACTGAGCATTCCACGAAACCAGGCTCAGTCCCGAACCATTCGATTGTCCTCAAATTCGCTTGTCAAAATACACGTCGCCCGTGTTGACACCTTTGATAAGAATCAGGCGACGCTCAGATTCGTGTTGTATGTCTCGTGCTGCA
>JANOUN010000424.1:0-6973 GCA_031416875.1 Planctomycetota bacterium
GACAGGCAAGCTGGACGTCCGCGAAGCCGCCGCAAGGTTGCCTGACGGGCCAGTTGGTTCTGCAGCAGCGGCCCTCAATGACTTGCCAGAATCCGAAGAACTGGAGGCGCCCGAATGAGAGACCGCCCAAAGGCGTTCAAAATCGAAGGTGTCCGCTCTATCTCACGCTGCCGGAATTGATCTGTTATCATCAGCATTTATAGCTCTTGAACTATGCACATCGTATCCGTCAAAACATTGCGAGAATTCTGGCAAGACCACGCTGACGCTGAGTCTGCCCTCAAGATTTGGTTTCGTGAAGCCAGGACCGCAACCTGGACGACATTCGACGATGTCAAAGCTCGCTTTCGAAGTGCCGACGTCCTGCCCGGCAACCGAGTCGTGTTCAATATCAGAGGCAACAACTACCGACTGATAGTTCATATCCATTACAATACCGGGCGACTGTTCATCCGTTTTATCGGAACACACGCCGAGTACAACAAAATTAATGCGGAGACCATCTGATGACACCGAAAGTGATAAAGACCGAAGAAGAATATCAGGCATCGTTGGCTCGACTTGAGGTGATTTTCGAAGCAGAACCAGGAACGCCCGACGGCGATGAAGCGGAGTTGCTGACTGCGCTCATCATGATGTACGAAGAACAGTATTACCCCATGGATCTGCCAAACCCTGTGGATGCGATCAAATTCCGCATGGAGCAACAAGGACTGACAGCCGAAGACCTTGTTCCTTACATCGGCAGCACATCAGAAGTATCAGACGTCTTGTCGGGACAATGCGAACTCAGCAAGACGATGATCCGCAATCTTTCAACCGGGTTAGGCATTCCTGCCGAAGTTCTGCTTCAGGAACCGAGCACAAACATCGCAAAATTCTAGCGATGGTTCGCAGCGTCGCGGATTGGTGCAGACTGCTTGAGCCGCAACGCGGCATGATGTGAAAGCCTGGGGCATCGCCCCAGGAATTGGAGAACGAGAGAGACAAAAGCCCTGAAAGGGCGTGATGCGAACGCCTGGACATTTCACCCTTTCAGGGCTCAGGTCGCGTGAACGGACGATACCCAGGGCGGTGCCCTGGGCTATCATATTGTGTGCCTTTGGCACAGAACATATCGACCGCCCGTCGGCAAGAATCAAATTGGAGAGCGCATGAAATCCGACACCACCGAAAAAGGTCTCGAAACCCTGATCATGCGGCACATGACCGGGACGGATGGCTTGTCGAATGGTGGCAGTGATGTTCTGAGCGAAAATCCGGCTCTGATTGGCGGTACGGGCTGGATCGCAGGACGCTCAACGTCGTATGACCGTGAATATGCGATTGATACGGAGCAGCTTTTCGCGTTCCTCAAAGCTACGCAGCCGGAAGAGTTTGAGAAACTTGGATTGGGAAGTGAAAATGATGCAACCGGAGTGGCACGCCGAAAATTCCTCGCCCGATTGCAGGGCGAGATTACCAGGCGTGGTGTGATCGATGTCATCCGAAACGGCATCAAACATGGTGCGCTCATTTTCGATCTGTTTTTCGGCACACCAACTCCAGGCAACAAAACAGCCGAAAAACGATTTGCCTCAAATCGGTTCAGCGTGACTCGGCAGCTTCGGTACAGCCGCGATGAGACGCAGCGATCGCTCGACCTGGCGCTGTTCATCAACGGCTTGCCGGTGGCAACGTTTGAGCTGAAGAACAGCTTGAAAAAACAGACGGTCGAAGATGCGGTCGGGCAATACAAAAAGGATCGGGACTCACGCGAGCTGCTGTTTGCATTCGGACGTTGTGTCGTTCACTTCGCCGTGGATGATCATGAGGTTCGTTTCTGCACACATCTGAAAGGCAAAGCATCATGGTTCCTGCCATTCAATCTGGGCTACAACGATGGAGCTGGTAACCCGCCAAATCCGGATGGACTGAAGACCGATTACTTGTGGAAACGAGTGCTGACGCCTGTTGGCCTCACGGATATCCTGGAGAACTACGCTCAGGTTGTTGAGACGAAAGACCTGAAGACCGGCAAGAAGAAGGCGGTTCAGATTTTTCCCCGCTATCACCAACTTGACGTTGTGCGCAAGTTGCTTGCCAATGTCCAGGAAAACGGGGTCGGAAGTCGATACTTGATTCAGCATTCAGCAGGTAGTGGCAAGTCCAATTCGATCGCGTGGCTGGCACATCAGCTGATCGGTCTGAAGAAAGACGATGCCCCTGTTGTTGATTCCATCATCGTGATCACTGATCGCCGCATCCTCGATCAGCAGATCCGGGATACGATCAAGCAGTTTGCCCAGGTTGGGGCGACAGTGGGCCACGCTGAGCATTCCGGGGACCTGCGACGGTTCATCGCAGAAGGCAAGAAGATCATAATTACCACGGTGCAGAAATTCCCGTGGATTCTTGATGAAATCGGCAGCGAACATCGGCAGCGAAGATTTGCTCTCCTGATCGACGAGGCTCACTCCAGCCAAAGCGGAAAAGCTGCGGCATCATTGAACATCGCATTGTCAGAATCAGGTGAAGACAACGAAGACGAGACTATCGAAGATAAGATCAATCGCGTGATGGAAGCGAAAAAGATGCTTCCCAACGCCAGTTATTTCGCATTCACGGCCACTCCAAAGAATAAGACACTGCAGATTTTCGGCGTAGCCTTTCAGCAAGATGGAGAGACGAAATATCGGGCGTTTCACCCATACACAATGAAGCAAGCGACTCAGGAAGGTTTTATTCTGGACGTGCTGAAAAGTTACACGCCAATTGAGAGCTATTGCAAACTGGTGAAGGCCATCGATATTGATCCCGATTTCGACACGAAGAAAGCGACGAAGAAACTCCGCAAATATGTCGAGAGCCATGACCACGCGATTGGCATCAAGGCTGAAATCATGGTGGATCATTTTCAGGAACAGGTGATTGGTCTGCAAAAAATTGGCGGGCAGGCCCGGGCCATGGTTGTCACCAGCGGAGTGGAGCGGGCAATCCAGTATTTCTTCGCGATGAGTGACTACCTGAAAGAATCCAAAAGCCCGTACAAGGCCATCGTCGCGTTTTCTGGTGAGCACGAGTACAAAGGCCACAAAGTCACCGAAGCTTCGCTGAATGGTTTCCCGAGCAATCGAATTGCAGACAATATCCGGGAAGACCCATACCGGTTTCTGATCTGTGCTGACAAATTCCAAACCGGTTACGACGAGCCGCTGCTGCATACGATGTATGTCGATAAACCGCTGTCTGGCATCAAGGCAGTGCAGACGCTGTCACGCCTCAATCGGGCTCATCCACAAAAACATGACGTGTTCGTTTTGGACTTCATGAACGACACGGACACGATTCAGAAGGCCTTTGCTGATTACTATCGCACGACAATTCTCAGCAAGGAAACCGATGCGAACAAGTTGCATGATCTTAAGACCGCATTAGATGGCTATCAGGTTTACAGCCCCGATCAGATCAACGAGTTGGTGACCCGGTATCTCAACGGGGCTGACAGAGACAAGCTGGACCCCATCCTTGATTCTTGTGCGGCGACGTACACCGACGAACTCGACGAAGACGGTCAGGTTGATTTCAAAGGCAAGGCCAAGGCGTTTTGTCGGACGTATGACTTCCTGGCTTCGATCCTGCCTTACTCGAATGCCGATTGGGAGCGATTGTCGATTTTCCTGAATTTCCTTGTATCGAAGCTGCCTGCACCAAAGGAAGAAGATCTGGCCAAAGGCATCCTGGAATCTATCGACATGGACAGTTATCGCGTCGAGAAGAATGCGGCGATGCAGATCCTGTTGCCGGATCAGGATGCAGAGATTGAGCCGGTTCCAACGACCGGCGGAGGGCACAAGTCAGAGCCACAGTTAGAAAAACTGTCGAATATTCTGAAGTCCTTTAATGACCAGTTCGGCAATATTCCGTGGACCGATGCTGATCGTATCTACAAAAAGATCATTGAGGAAATCCCGCCAAGAGTTGCCGCTGATCCTGCCTTCCAAAACGCCAGGAAAAACTCCGACAAACAGAACGCTCGAATCGAACACGACAAGGCTCTCGGGCGAGTAATCGTCGGCATGATGAAGGATGATACTGAGCTGTTCAAACAGTTCAGCGACAACGAAGGATTCCGACGCTGGCTGACGGACACGATGTTTGGTTTGACTTACTCGGACAATGCGGTTTGATGCGATCGGCCTGCCTGTCGGCTCGCTTCATTGGCGGTGGCTCGATACGATGTTGAGCCTCGAATCGCTCGGCCTTCCAAAATCCCACCTGGAGAGAACTCGTGATTGTTCGTCTTTTGCCAATGCTGATGTTGCTCGCTCTGTATTCGCCATTGAGCGCCACTGCCGGAGACTGGAGTCAGGAGCAGACTCCGAAACTGCCGACGGGGGAAACTCCGGTGCAATTGTTCAACGGCAAGGACCTTGATGGCTGGGTGGGTCATATCGGGAAGTACTTCTCGGTTGAAGACGGCATGATCATTGGCCGCAATTCCGACGAGAACGCTCCGAAGTCGAGCACGTATCTGATGACAACAAAGTCATTCCGCAACTTTCGGCTGATCTTCGAAAGCCGACTTGTCACCAGCGAAATGCACTCCGGAATTTCGCTGTGGGGCAAGGCCATCGAGAAAGAGGAAGGACCGTTTACATATCAGGGACACCTGGTGATGTATCCCTCCGCCTACGGATATCACGACCTGTTTCGCCGCAACAATGTGCGACAGGACACGCTGGGAATTGCTCAAAGTGCCGGAAAACAGCATGACTGGAATCGGATGGAGATTCTCGCGATCGGTCACCGCATTCGTCATGTCGTCAATGGACGACTGGTCGCGGACTGGACAGATCCTCAGCCGGAACTCTGCGGATCGGGCCCGATCGGCCTGCAACTGCATTCCAACAAAGTCGCTCAGGAAGTTCAGTGGCGCGGATTGGTTCTGACAGAGAATCCGACAGATCAGCTGGTCACGGCCGAAAGCCGTGATGCTGGCTTGATCGTGAATGGCAAACCCGCCGAATCCGGTCTCGATGAAGCGTCGCTCAAGCAAATCGACACCCGTATGCAGGAGTTCGTAACGGCCAAACAAATCTCCGGTGCTGTGACACTGGTGGCACGGCGCGGGCGAGTTGTCCACCTGCAAGCGGTTGGCAAGGCGGACGTGGCTGGTGGACGCGACATGGCGGTCGATACCGTGTTTGCAATCGCGTCGATGACCAAGCCGATCACAGCAGCCAGCGTGATGATTCTGCAGGATGAAGGGAAGCTGAAACTGGATGATCCCGTTTCAAAGTACATCCCGGCTTTCAAAGACACAAAGGTGACCGGCGGCAAGGCACCGAGTCGTGAGATCACGATTCGCGACTGCCTGATGCATACGAATGGCCTCGTCAGCGATCAGCGCAATGTGGGAAGTCTCGCGAATACTGTTGAGCTGCTGGCGAAGTCGGAACTGGCCTTTGAGCCAGGTTCGAAATGGCAGTACGGTCCGGGCCTGAGTGTCGCCGGTCGAGTCGTCGAAATTGTCTCCGGCAAACCGTTCGATCAGTTCCTCGCAGAGCGGATCTTTGCTCCGCTGGAGATGAACCAGACATCGTTCCATCCGACCGAAGATCAACTCCAGCGACTGGCTCTCTGGTATCAGCCAACGGCCGACAAGAAAGACATCGAACGCGGCAATCACTGGCTGTATGACGTGAATGCCGACACGTCTCCAAATTCTTCCGGCGGCCTGTATTCCACCGCCAGTGATCTGGTGCGGTTTTATCAGATGGTTTTGAATGGCGGCGATCTGAATGGCAAGCGTGTCCTTTCGGCCGATGCGGTGCAGCAAATGACGTCCCTGCAGTCCGGCGAATTCGCGACTGGCTTCACACCGGGGAACGGTTGGGGACTTGGCTTCTGTCTGGTTCGCAATCCACAGGGAGTGACCGAAATGCTGGCCCCTGGTTCCTTCGGCCATGGCGGCGCGTTTGGAACTCAGGGCTGGATCGATCCGAAGCAGGAGATGATTTTCGTACTGCTGATCGCTCGGCAGAATTTTCCTGGCGGCGACGCCTCTGATATCCGGTCCGAGTTCCAGCGACTGGCCGTCGATGCGATTCGGGATTGACTGCATGCATGATTTCGACCGGATTTCCGGGCCAGGTGCATCGTCGGCCAGTTCGTCAGTTTTCGGTAGGTTATGTGCAAAGGAGCGAAACACACCACTGCGGATTTATCGACCGCCCTGGTGCGTTTCACTTCGCTTCACGCACTGCTGCACACACCCTACTGCATATCTACAAACTGGCCAGCCCTGAATCAGACCGCACGATCACGAATTCGCATCCGGCACAAGCTCGAACGCATTCAGCACTTCGGCGGGGACGCGACAGGGTTGCAGAGTCGCAAACTTCACAAAGGCCCAGTTTGTGGAGGCAATCGCCAGTTGTTTTCCATCGGCCATTCGCAGCAGTTCATAGCGACGCATTGACGTGACTCGTTTCATGTCGGCCACCCATGTGCGTACGAGGATTTCATCACCGGAAAACGCAGGCACCAGGTATTCAATGAAATGCGACCGCACGACCCAGCCCTGTCCCAGCTCATGATACGCTTTCGACGGCCAGCCCTGAGCCGCCGAATGGGCGATAGCGGCATGCTGCATCCACCGCAGGTATTCGATATTGTTGACATGTCCGACGCCATCGATTTCGTCGGCTGTCACCTGGTGTCGATATTCAAAAATTGCGGGCATGCGTGTTCGGCCGTCTCTTGCTTTCCTGAGTCGCGGGGGCGTGTGAAGTTCATTATTCAGACGGACCAGTGGTTTTCGGGGCTGCTGATCGGACTGGCATCAGGCATCTGCTCTGCAAACGTTGAGAGTTGAATATTCCTGAGAAGATTTTTGGCAACGCATCATTTTGAGGCCGACTAAATGTAGGCCGACTTCGCCGAAGTCGGCACAGCAGATTTCAGCGAAATCTGCTTACTTGTTTCGGTT
>JANOUN010000425.1:0-4650 GCA_031416875.1 Planctomycetota bacterium
GACCATTATGACCGATCCGAATACCGCCGATCGGACGTATATTGAACCGATCACCTGGCAGTACGTCGAAGAAATCATCAAACAGGAGCGCCCTGACGCGTTGTTGCCGACGCTTGGTGGTCAGACTGGTCTCAACACAGCGATGGAACTCGTCAAACACGGCGTGCTCGCGAAGTACGGCGTCGAAATGATTGGCGCTAAAGAAGAGGTCATCAAGCGGGCGGAAGAACGCGACACATTCAAGAAGATCATGCTTGAAATCGGACTTGACGTTCCCCGGAGTTTCACGGTTCACAATATCGACGAAGCACGTGAAGCAGTAAAGGACATCGGACTGCCGATCATTATTCGAGCCAGTTTCACGCTGGGCGGTACGGGCGGCGGGATTGCATACAACATCGAAGAGTTCGAAGACATGGTCCGTCGCGGGATCGCACTGTCACCGATTAAAGAAGTGCTGCTCGAAGAATCCATTATCGGCTGGAAAGAGTACGAGATGGAAGTGATGCGAGATAATGCGGACAACGTCGTCATTATCTGCGCCATTGAGAACTTTGATCCGATGGGTGTCCACACGGGCGACTCGATCACCGTCGCTCCGGCTCAGACGCTGTCCGACAAAGAGTATCAGCGGATGCGCGACGCCACAATTAAAATCATGCGTGCCATTGGCGTCGAAACAGGCGGTTCAAATGTGCAGTTTGCCATTCATCCGGACACTGGTCGCATGACCGTGATCGAAATGAATCCGCGCGTCAGTCGTTCATCGGCGCTGGCGTCGAAGGCGACTGGTTTTCCGATTGCCAAGATTGCCGCCAAGCTGGCTGTGGGTTATCGGCTGGACGAAATCCCCAACGACATTACGCGCGAAACACTGGCCTGTTTCGAACCGACGATCGACTACGTCGTCACCAAGATCCCGCGCTGGACGTTTGAAAAGTTCCCGGAAGCCGATCCGACGTTGACAGTGCAGATGAAGTCTGTCGGCGAAACGATGGCCATCGGACGCACGTTCCGTGAGTCTCTGCAAAAAGCACTGCGCGGCCTTGAAATCGGCCACTTCGGACTCGGCGGCGGCAAGAAAGATCTGTGGGGAACCGACAAGCAGCCCACGCGAGATGAGATCCAGAGTAAGCTCGCGGTCCCGAACGCGGATCGCATCTTCTATCTGCGGTATGCCTTGAAGTTCGGGATGTCGGTTGAGCACATTCATGAGACGACGGATATCGATCCCTGGTTCCTCCGCAATCTTGAGCAGCTTGTCAAGCTGGAGCATGAGATCCGGCTGATCAGTCGGCTCGACGATGCCTCGCCGGAACTCATCCGTCGCGCAAAGGAGGACGGGTTCTCAGATGCGCAACTGGCGTTCTGGTGGGACTGTTCACAGATGGAAGTCCGTCAGCGACGGAAAGATCTGAACATCGTCGCCACATTCAAGCAGGTCGATACGTGCGCGGCCGAGTTCGAGGCATACACGCCCTACTATTATTCCACGTATGAAATGGAAGACGAAACGCCGGCAAAGCAGCCTGGTAAGAAACGCATCATGATTCTGGGCGGCGGACCGAACCGCATCGGCCAGGGGATCGAGTTCGACTACTGTTGCTGCCATGCTGCGTTCGCGCTGAGGGAACTGGGTATCGAAAGCATCATGGTCAATTCGAACCCGGAAACCGTTTCGACGGACTACGACACATCCGACTATCTGTTCTTTGAGCCGCTGACGATCGAGGACGTGCTGAATATCTGCGACCGGATGCAGCCGGACGGCGTGATCGTGCAGTTCGGCGGCCAGACGCCGTTGAATCTTGCACGCGGCCTGGAAGCGGCGGGCGTCACAATCATCGGCACCAGTCCGGACATGATCGACGCGGCAGAAGACCGTGAACGATTTCAGAAGATTCTGGAGAAGCTCGGCCTGCATCAGCCGCCCAACGGCATCGCCACCAACATCGAAGGCGCGCGGGCCGCAGCCAATCGTATCGGCTATCCGGTGCTGGTTCGTCCAAGTTACGTGCTGGGCGGTCGAGCGATGGAGATTTGCTACGACCAGAAGAGTCTGGAACGCTACATGACGGAAGCCGTCGATGTATCGCCGGACAAGCCAGTTCTGATCGACAAGTTTCTGGAAGACGCGATCGAAGTGGATGTCGATGCGATCTCGGATGGTGAAACAACCGTCATCGGCGGCGTGATGGAACATATCGAAGAAGCAGGTGTACATTCCGGCGACTCCGCATGTGCGTTGCCGCCGTATTCGCTGCCCGCGAGTGTGGTCGATGAAATTCGCGTTGCCACGCGTGCCCTGGCGACAGCGTTGCAGGTACGTGGGCTGATGAATATCCAGTTCGCGGTCAAGGTCGATGGCGACAGTCCGCAGGGCACGGTTTATGTGCTGGAAGTCAATCCGCGCGCCAGCCGTACGTCGCCATTCGTGTCCAAAGCGATCGGTCATTCACTCGCAAAAATTGCGGCCAAGGTGATGGTTGGGGTTTCGCTGAAAGCACAGGGCTTCACGGAAGAAATTGTGCCGAAGTACACCTCGGTCAAAGAAAGTGTATTTCCGTTTAATCGCTTCATGGGCGTCGATATTGTGCTAGGTCCGGAAATGCGATCGACCGGCGAAGTCATGGGGATCGATGCCGACTTCGCACTGGCGTTCGCCAAAGCGCAGCTTGCGGCGGGTTCACGTCTGCCGATGACCGGCAAGATTTTCATCAGCATGTCGGCCAATCATAAACAGCGGATGATCGAGCCTGCCCGCCGCCTGAAGTCCCTCGGCTATCAGCTGGTCTGCACCAGCGGCACCGCTCGAGTCTTCCAGGAAGCCGGTATTGAAGTGGACGTCGTGCGAAAAGTTCAGGAAGGTCGTCCGAATCTGCTCGACCTGATGGCCAACGGCGAGATCCAGCTGATTTTCAATACACCAAGTGGCAAGGGCGCTCGCACTGACGAAGGCAAGATCAGAGCCGCTTCTGTCACGTACGGCGTCCCGTGTGTCACAACGATGCCTGGCTGCTCAGCCGTGGTGAACGCACTTGAAGCCCTTCGCGAGAATCCAAATCCTCGAGTGAAGACGATTCAGGATTGGGTGGGAGCAGACAAATAGGGAACCATTCAGGGAACAACTGTCATTCAACAGTGCGATTTATGTAGCTTGGACATTCATGTCCGAGTCCCCGCCAGAAAGTTTCCCGAGGACGGAAGGCTTTTGAGATAGCGAAGCCTCTGAGTCGTCAATTTTCCTGGCCATACGACGGACATGAATGTCCATCCTACGGAACTGCTGGCGCAAACATGAACGAAAACACTCCAACCACTCTTCCCGGCATGATGCTCTGCGCGAAGCAGTATTTGGCACGAGTCGAGGGCGTTCGTCAGATGGCCCAGGACACGTGGGCCGTGAAGATTCGTGCGCCGGAGCTGGCGGCCAGGATTACGCCGGGGCAGTTCTTTATGATTCGGCCTGCGACAGGAAGTGATCCGTTGCTGGGGCGACCGTTTGCGTTGTTTGATATCTACCGCGATGCTGACGGAAAACCCGCTGGCGTCGAATTTGGATTCGTCAAAGTGGGCAAGCTCACGTCGCTGATGAGTCAGTGGACTGACGGAGATGAAGTCAGCATCTGGGGGCCGCTGGGAAATGGATTTCCAGTTCCGGACTGCCGCCGCCTGATCTGCGTGGCGGGCGGTATCGGACAAACGCCGTTTCTGGGAGTCGCGCGCGAAGCACTTGGGCTGGCGACTTATGGCAGCCCCGCGCGGCACCTGGCACGGCGACCAGAATCCGTTTCACTGTGCTATGGAGTGCGATCAAAGAACTACCTCGCAGGAGTGGAGGAGTTTACGATCAACGGACTGGACCTGAAAATCGCCACCGACGACGGCTCATTCGGCCATCATGGCTTTGTCACCGATCTGCTGAAGCACCAACTGGCATCGAACGGCGACGGAGTTCACGTCTACTGCTGCGGTCCTGAACCGATGATGAAGGCTGTCGCGGAAATCTGCAAACAGCAGTCAGTCCCGTGCTGGCTGTCTCTTGAAACGCCCATGGCCTGCGGGTTTGGTGCCTGCTTCAGTTGCGTCACCAAAGTCGTCGAACCAGATGGTTCATGGGACTATCGCCGCACCTGCGTCGAAGGCCCGGTGTTTAAGGCGGAACAGTTGGTGCTGTAGCAGCGTGTGCCACGTCAGGACATGAATTCGATCGACAAAGCGCTGATTCTGTTGTTAAAATCAGGCGACATAATTGTGGAGAGTTCGCAGACGACTGTGAATTGTAAATCTTGCGGAGTTTGGGGTCGATCGACAGTCACTCGACGGCATCACATTGTTGGCGGAAAGACAGAAATGCCGTGAATATCCGCATCGACGGTCATAACTCGGGCCTCGGCACGGCGTGTGCAAACTGGTCGTTGTATTCAACTTTCGGGGTTCAGCCCGGTAAAACTTTCAAGTCAGCAGGGAGCATTCAGATGCCACGGTTTTCGGCGGTCGCTGGATTTCAGGCAGGAGTCGTCGCGATTATGTTGACATACGCCGCCATCACTCTTATGTCGCCGGTCAGCGTCAAGGCATCGCCGACATCACTCGAACCCGTCCAGGATGAAATCGCCGCTCCGCCGTCCAAGGCGGCCATGGACGATC
>JANOUN010000426.1:0-1709 GCA_031416875.1 Planctomycetota bacterium
ACCAATAGCCAAATGGCCCAGAGGGTATTGGTTCCTGACCCCTTTCTTAAAGCCTGCTGGTGCGTTGCGCTCCGCTTCACGCACCCTACATAAATTCCATCATCTCGACACCAACGCACTCAGCAATTCGCGGACGCGATCGTTGACGACTTCACCGTTTTGAGCAACCAGGGTTTCGCGGATAATTTCGTCGGCAGTATCAATCTTCAGGGAACCCGACTTGATCAATGGCATCAGGAACGTGGTCATGTTTTTGCTGAACATTTCACTGGCGTGAACCGGGAGCGAACTTGCCAGATTCACCGGGCCCAGGACCTTGACGCCGTTGACTTCCACGGTTTCGCCTGCGACGGTGATTTCACAATTGCCGCCACGATCGGCGGCGATATCAACCACAACCGATCCAGGTGCCATGGCTTCGACCATTTCGCGCGTGACCAGCACGGGAGCTTTTTTTCCGGGAATGGCGGCGGTCGTGATCACGACGTCGCAGCCGGCAATCACTTTTTGCAACGCTTCACGCTGCTGCCGGTAGAATTCATCGCTCATCTGTTTTGCATAGCCGCCGACAGATTCCGTGTTATCCGCTTTCACATCCAGCACGACGAACTTGCCGCCGAGACTTTCGACCTGTTCCTTCACCGCAGGACGAATGTCGTACCCGAAGACGACGGCTCCCATTCGCTTTGCCGACGCAATGGCCTGCAGTCCTGCGACTCCGGCACCGATGACCAGAACTCGCGCGGGTTTCAACGTGCCGGCGGCGGTCATCATCATCGGGAACATGCGAGGTGATTCAATCGCAGCCAGCAGGACGGCCCGATATCCGGCGATCATGGCCATGGACGACAGAATGTCCATGCTTTGGGCACGCGTGATACGCGGCACAAGTTCCAGTGCGAACACCGTCGCGCCAGTGGCAGCGGCTTTGCCGATGGCTTCCGGTCGCCAGAGCGGTTCGCATCCGGCGATGAGGACCTGATCTTTTCGCAAAAGCGAGGTGTCGCGATCGGCGAATTCGATGCAGGCTCCCAGACTGCGGACCTGGAGAATGATATTAGCTCGTGCAAAAATTTCGGCACGATCGGCGACCAGGGTGGCCCCTTTGGCTGCGTATTGATCGTCTGTAAATCCAGCGGCCTGCCCGGCACTTGTCTGAATCAGAACTTCCGCACCTGCTTTCTTCAAAGCAGATACCGCTGACGGAACCAATGCGACACGGCGCTCGTCCGGATCCGCTTCGCGGAGAACGCCCAAAACCAGCGACTGTGTCATATCTCTTCATTACTCCCGTCAAACAAAAACGTAGCTCAGTCGCTCCGCCGACTGAGATTCCTCAGAGAAACTGCCGCGCAATCAACACGGGCAATTCATGGTTGCCACATTGCGGCATTCTCTTCTCACCGGAATCAACAGGAATGGGAGTCGCGGAGCGACATCGCCTACATGTGCGAGGGAATCATACGGCATCTCCGGAATTGACTCCAGGGAGTCTGCGACCGCCGTTTTTTGTTCCCGATAGCGGCGAAATATTGCAAAACTCTCTCCACTGAAGCGCGACGGGAATTCGTTTCCGCCGGGATACGCAACTGTGCGATTGGAACGATGTTCATGGCATTACCTGAAAGATAAAGATTGAATACCCGACCATATCCGTCGGCGTCTGATTCTGAAAATGAACGCACACAGGCTGTCTGGACGTGCCCGCC
>JANOUN010000427.1:0-1713 GCA_031416875.1 Planctomycetota bacterium
TTCCGCGATCAACTGCTGAGTCGCATCCAGCTTGAGCGAATCAAAGAACTCGGACGCTTCTTCGATCGAAAGCGCGCAGACCTGTGGCAGGCTGAGTTCCGGCGGCAGTCCTCGAGCGGCAAAGCGCTTGCTCGTCGTGCGGAGCCGGACGTTGCGCGCCTGACGATTCAGTCGTTCGCCGTGGCATGAAGGACATGCGGCGACTTCCATGTACTTTTCCAACTGTCGGCGTCGCATCGGATTCTTCGCGATCCGGTAGCTTTCCAACAGGCGATTCGCCCAGCCTTCCCATGTGCCTCCGTGCTTCCACGCTCCGCCGCGAGTTCTCCAGGTGAACGTAATATGTCGATCGCCGGTGCCGTACAGCCACAATTGCTTTGCGGCTTCCGGGATGTCTTTCCACTTCATCTTCAGCAGGGAATCCACGGGCAGACCGCAGTCGTGTTCGATCGCATTGGCCGCTCCGGCAAACAGATGTCGCGGCCAACGTCCGATTTTCGTCCATGTCGGCAAAAGCAGCATCGCACCTTTTTGGATCGATTTGGTCTCATCGGCGACCAGATGATGCATCGGAAACCCGTGCCGCATGCCGAGACCATTGCAGTCCATGCACATACCGAGCGGGCTGTTGAAGCTGAACAGCTGCGGACTCGGCGGATCGTAGCTCATTCCGCTTTCCGCACAGGCATAGTGCGCGCTGTAAAGGCGATCAGAAGCAGGCAACTGGCGAGCGGTGGGTGTCAGCCCACCGGTATCTTCGCCATCCATTTCCATCACTGACTCGGTATCCATGTCGATGCTGGATTCTGCCACCATGTCGGCCTCAGCAAGTTGCCGGCGCACTCGCTTCAGCGGCATGGCGCTAGCCACCGGTGCCGTCGCCTTCGTCCTGCGCCCACCACCGGCGGCTAGCGCCGTGCCGCTCACAGGAGTCGCCGAGTCATCCACGCTGCAGATCAATCGCCCATCCGCGAGCTTCAGTGCCTGCTCCACGGCCTCGGCCACGCGCGTCCGCTGGCTTGCACTGGCGACCAGTCGATCGATCACAACTTCAATATTGTGCTTATGATGTTTGCGCAGCGTCGGAGCTTCGCTGATGTTGACGATCTCGCCATCAATGCGCGCTCTCAGGTAGCCGCGTTTCAACAGGTCTTCGAACAGATCGCGAAACTCACCCTTTTGATTCTGCACAATGGGTGCGAGAATCTGATATTTGGTTCCGGCCGGCTGATTCAGCAGACTGTCAATGATTTGATCGGTCGATTGAGCCTTAATCGGCTTGCCCGAAACGTAACAATACCCCTGACCAACTCGAGCGTAAAGCACGCGCAGGAAGTCAAAGATTTCCGTAATCGTGCCGACCGTGCTGCGTGGATTCCTGCTGGTGGATTTTTGCTGAATCGAAATTGACGGAGCCAGCCCCGAGATGGAATCCACATCTGGTTTCGGCATCTGCCCCAGAAACTGCCTCGCATAGGTCGACAGCGATTCGACGTACCGTCGTTGTCCTTCGGCATACAGCGTATCAAACGCCAGCGAACTCTTGCCTGACCCGCTGACGCCGGTCATCACAATCATCTTGTTTCGAGGCAACGACAGGCTGATATTGCGAAGGTTATGCTCCCTCGCCCCGCGAATCACGATATCCGAACTGGGCATGAAACTCTGTACGCCAACAAAATGCTGCTGAAAACCGGACAAATCAAGCGGGAG
>JANOUN010000428.1:0-2599 GCA_031416875.1 Planctomycetota bacterium
CGTTCATGCAGCGGTATCAATCCTGCGACACCGTGACGAGAATCAAAAAAGTCGGGCGTCCCGGTAAAGATCCACAGCAGCCCCGGATAGTCCACGCTGGCGTCCGCGATCTGACGAATCCCGTTCAGGGATTTGTGGCGAACATCCTGTCGCATCCGCAGAATCGTTTCCGCTTCGTCGATCACGATGACGAGGCCCTTGTATCGGGCAGCTTTTACGATTTCCAGAACGCCGCGGAGATAGTCCAGCGCTTCGCGACTGCCGATATCTCCTTTGATGTCCGCCAGTCGCTTTGTGCTGGCGGCAACGTTGCTGCTTCCGCACAACCACGAAATCAATGCACCCGCGTTGCTGTGGTCGCCCTTCTGTTTCAGGTCAAAGATCGTCTGAATGACTCGCACAAAGTCCTGCGGTGCCTTCCTGCGGGTCTGTGACATCAGGTTCTCATTCAGCCGTTGGCGCACTTTCTGGTCAAAGTCGTCACCATCCGGATCCTGGCCCCCATCGATCAGCTGATCTTCCACCAGGCCAATCCAGCGATCGAGGATGTCATTCAGGGCACTGCGAGGACACGAGGATGTACCCAGCTCTGTCATCACTCTCTTGTAGACGTCTTCGAAGCGATGGAAGCGCAGGTCGTTGTCGGACACCACAACAAAGCTGGTGGCGAAACCTCGTTGCTGAGCATCCAGCAGGGCCAGACGAGCCATGAAGGTTTTTCCGCAGCCATAGCCGCCTCGCAGGAATTTCACAGAACCTTCACTGCCGGCGATAAGATCCAGCTGCCGATGCAGTTCGCCTCGCTGTTTGTCGATCCCCACTGCAAAATTGTCGATGCCGCGTTCCGGAACTAATCCCTTTCTCAGCGATTCAAACACATGCTGAATGTCTCGACTCGTCAACGTCGTCATGAGGCACCTCCTTCACGGACATATCGTTTGATGCCTTCGACCGTTTCCACGCGGATCACAAACGGCACCTGGCGTGCCAGATCATCGATCTCGCGTGCAAACCGACGAGCATCTCGTGGTGAGCCAAGCATCGCAACGACCTCGGACTCCGCAACGACCGCGTGCTGCCACAGCTGCCGAAACACGCGACGAACACCCTCGTTCTCGAATTCCAGCAACCACGTTGCGTCGGTCGGTTTCACAGCGACTGGCTCTTTGACAGGTCTCGCTGTCACAACCGACGCAGAATCCACCTGTGTGCGGGCTTCACGCATCACATCGAATCGATCGGTCACGGCTCCTGGCTTTACGGACTCCGCCGATCCGGGATGAAACAATTCCACTCGCACGCGAGCATCCTCAGGACCGGTCAGGCGGAAGAACACGTCGAACTGTTCCCCAACCGTTGCCAGAATCGCACCGGCTTCCAGTGTCGCACCTCCCGAGACGCCGAGGAAGGACACTTGAATGTTCTCTCCATGAACAGCTCGTATTCCCAGTTCCTTCTGCTCCCTGCCTCCGAACGACAGTCCCAGCGAGGACGATTCCAGACAAAGCGTCGCCTGAATTGCATGCATTCCCACCATGCCGCGTTTCGCCTCTGCTTTGATCTGATAGCGGACAGTTGTGCCGCCGCCGGCCCGAGCATGCTGCACCGTAAGCACCGGAATCACACGTTCCTGCAGACTGTTTCCGCCGTGAACAAACCGGCGATCTTTCTTTCCCGTATCGAAACAAGCCGTCGTCAGGGGAAACATGATCTGCAAATCATCGCAATCGTAATTGAGATCCTTCAGAGACACTCGCACTTCATGTGAATGATCAGCAGCAACAGGCGAGATCACATAGCGCCCTCGCGGATCAATCTTTCGACCGTGAGCCTGCAGCGGATGCTCCTGATCGGGTAACAACAGAAACCCATGATCTGCCGTGATCACGAACTTCTGCACTCCGGCATCCCGCAGCAGTTGCATCGCCGCACGCAGATCCTGCAGTGTCTTATCAAACAGGGAAGGGCCGACGCCCGCATGTCCTGCCTCATCCATCTCGCGGCTGTCGACAATCACCAGGCTGGCCTGTCCGATCACGCTGACCAGCTTCTTCTTATCCAGGCTGATGATCTCGTCGAGCGATTTTCGCGGACATGTTCGGCCGCCGACGCGACCGTGCATGGCTTTTTTCCGAGTCTCCGGATCGTCAACACGAAACTCACCGGTTGAGAACCCCAGGAATCTTCCATCCTTTACCGTTGGCACCAACCGGCCTCGGGTACAGACAGGAGCCAGGACGTTCATCCCGACTTCTGTCACAGAGGGAAGTTCGGCAAGACGAGCCTTCAGACTGATGTTGGGTGAACCTGCGTCGCGGAGTGATTCACACAGTTCCTGAGCCATCTCAAACCGCATGGCATCGATCAGAAACAGAACCGTTGTTCCCTGGCTGTAACCAACCCTGGAGCGATAAATTACATCTTCAAAGATATTTCGCTGCTGCAGCTCGGATGACGGCAGGAACCCGTCTCGCTTGCACAACCCATTGAAATCTTTCGCCCACTCATCGGCCCAGATTCGCCACTGTTGTCTTAATGCATCCAGACAATTCCGCAGTTCTTCGTACTTCGCCAAATGCGGATAGAGCAACGCTTCACG
>JANOUN010000429.1:0-2121 GCA_031416875.1 Planctomycetota bacterium
ATCGTGAACTGTCACGAGTGAGGGAGTTGCAGAAACGAAATGCCACGACAATCGAAATGATCGATCAGAAACAATGGGAGTATGACCGCCTGCAACTGGAGACGCGGCGTGCGTCTGCTCAACTGGCGAGTCTTCGCGAGATTCGTGACGTCGATGTCCTCGTGGCGGAAAAAGAGGTGATCGCGGCGGAAGCGGCTGTCGTGAAAGCGACTGCCGATGTCGATGCCTCCCAATTGCAGGCACCTGCAGCAGGACGAGTTCTGCGAATTCATACCCATCCAGGTGAACGAGTCGGTGATGTCGGCATTCTGGAACTTGGCAATGTGCGTCAGATGCAGGCCGTGGCCGAAGTCTTCGAAGCAGATGTCTCCATTCTGGAAGTCGGTTTGGACGCAGAAATCAAACTTGATGCATCGACGGAGGTCCTCACCGGGCACATTGCGGAGATTGGACACATCGTGGCGCGAAAGATCGTGCTGACAAATGACCCGGTCAGCGACACAGATGCGCGAGTCGTGGAAGTTCGCGTGGACCTGGATGCTGCACATCTCGAATGCGTGGCTCGACTGTCGAATGCTCGCGTTGAGATCAGTTTTTGTCTGAAGCCATCTGAGGCCCGACCAATCATCAACAGCAGCAACATGGATGTGACTTCAGAAACTTCTCGCACTCGCTAGGCGTGCAGTCGCCGATTTCGGCAGGCCGGACCGAACGGAGTGAGTTCCGGCAATTCGGGCCTGCCGGAACTCGCGTTGCTCGATCCGGCCCTAAAGTCCCAACGTTTACCCGTACAGTCATTGACGACACTCATGTATTCCAGTTTTTTCTTAGCCTGGTATCAGTTGAGTCACAACAAGGTGAAACTTGCTGTTGCTGCGGCTGGAGTGGTCGTGGCAGTCATGCTGATGCTGGTCCAGCTTGGCATTCGACAGGGAGCGATGGATAACAGCGTCGCCGTGGCCAGACGGGTGACAGCTGACCTTGTGGTCGTCAGTCCAAGAACGAAAACAATTTTTGCGTCAGCGCAGTTTCCCCGGCGTCTGCTGTATCGTATGGGCTCATCTGACGATGTCGTGGAAATTGGTGAAATGTATATGGGTCAGGGGCGGTTCCGGAATCCATGGGACAAACTTGAATTCCCGGTCAGCATCTATGGAATCAACCCGCATTCGCCCATGATGAATCTTCCCGGGATCGAGCGATTTGCAGACCAGTTGGAGCTGACCGATCGTGTCCTCTTTGACAGCCTGAGTCGAAAGAGTTACGGACCAGTGGGGAAGTATCTTAAAGACCATGGAACCCTGAACGTCGAGGTGAACCTCCGCAAGATCCAGTTAATCGACTCGATTGAAGTCGGAATTTCCATCAACTCCGATGGCAACCTGTTCATGTCACCTGCCAACTTTCAGCGGATGTTTCCGGATCGTCAGTCGGGCTCCGTCGATCTGGGGCTGATTCGACTCAGGGACGGTGCAAATCCAGAAGAAGTGCGTGACCAGTTGAGTCACTATGTTGGTCGGGAAGCCAAAGTACTGACTCGTGATCAGCTGATTGATGCGGAGATCCTGTTCATTCGGGAAAATGCGCCGATCGACTTTATTTTTGGCATGGGTGCAGCGATCGGCTTCTTTATCGGGTTTGTCGTGGTGTATCAGATTCTGTATACAGAAGTGACCAACCATATGCCTCAATATGCGACGTTAAAGGCAATGGGGTTCAGCGATCAATACTTGTTATGCATGGTCGTCAGTCAGGCACTGATCCTGTCATTGCTGGGGTATTTCCCAGGCTTCATTCTTGCTCTGGGCTTATATCGAGTGGCGACGAATGCCATTCAGATGCAGTTTTCAATGACGGTGGGGCGCGCAATTGGCGTTTTTGTGCTGACGATGGTGATGTGCGGTTTGTCAGCGGTGATCGCGATCCGAAAAGTCAAAACGGCCGACCCGGCTGATGTGTTCTAATGAGTTATTCTTCGCGCGAGGTGAAGTGCCTCGGCGAGCGGGGGACGTAAGTCCCCTGATTTCTCCTGAGACCACGCAGCCAATCAGGGGATTGACATCCCCCGCTCGCCGATCGAATCTCTCAATTCCAGCCGCGTCCAGTATCAGACAGATGAAA
>JANOUN010000430.1:0-2846 GCA_031416875.1 Planctomycetota bacterium
TGGAGTTTTCTGTAGGGTGTGACAAGCGAGCAACGCGAGCGCGGGCACACCGAGGATTCAGCGCACATGTGGTGTGCCTTCGCAGCTTGCCAGCTGCTTGTCACACCCTGCAAATTTCAAAAATCCGGATACCATGCTGAACCTGGGTTAACCTTAGTCACTGAAAGATTCATCATGGACATTCAAGTTGGAAATCCGAACAGCATCTGGCTGCTGGCCGTTGTCGCAGGGGGACTGGTTGGGACCGTCTACGCCAACATCGCTCGACGTCGCGCCGTGCTGAGGTTTGCTACCGCCAGAATCCGTAGCAGGATTCTGCCGCCAGGCAGCTCATCGCGTCACTGGATGTCCGCGATTCTGATGGCCGCCAGCATGACCCTGTTGTGCTTTGCGATGATGGATATTCGCTGGGGAAAAACGTGGCGTGAAGTCCCGCAAAAGGGCATCGAAGTGATGTTCGTGCTCGACGTCTCACGCAGTATGCTGGCCGAAGACGCCACGCCGAACCGACTGAGTCGAGCCAGGCAGCAGATCAAAGATATGGTTGATGAAATGGCGGGAGACCGAGTCGGGTTAGTTGTCTTCGCTGGCGACACTCGTCAGGCAGTTCCCCTGACCAGCCACTACGAGGATTTCAAACAGACACTGGATTCTGTCGGGCCGCATTCTGTGCGGGTCGGCGGTTCACGACTGGGAGATGCCATCCAGGCGGCCGCGGACGGTTTCATCAGTAAAACGAACGATCACAAGGCCATCGTGGTGTTCACGGATGGCGAAGACCAGGAAAGCAAACCGGTCGAAATCGCGAAACAGATCCACCAGGAAAAGGGAATCCGCATTTTCACTGTCGGACTGGGTGACATGGATCTGGGGGCACGCATCCCCGAAACCGACGACCGTCGCGGCGGGTTTGTGCAGTATGAAGGACAGCAGGTCTGGTCAAAGATGAACGGACAGATCCTGAGTCAAATCGCCACAGAGACTGACGGTGCGTATATCCCGGCGGGGACTCGACGAGTCAACATGGCAGACGTCTATCACGGTTATGTTGCCAATGTGGAGCAGACGGAATTCGAAACAGCAAAGATCAATACCTACGTGGCCAGATTTCAATGGTTCGCGGCCCCTGCATTGGCATTCTTGTTGCTTGAAGTGTGGATTTCAACGCGAAGCACCAAGGCACGTCGAACCAAAGAAACACAGGTCTCGTCAAAGACAAAATCAGCTTCTGTGAGCGGAAGGACGCTGGCACCCGATGTCGTTTCATAAAGTTTTAATGCGTGGGGGGCTGGCGCGGCTAATCGCCGCCTGTCCCACCCTGTAATCAATCGAGTCACACTATGACCAGCAATATGTGTAAACAGTTTGCCTGCAGCTCTGTCGTGCTGGCGGTTATCGCAATTGCTTCAGCGCCAGCATCTGCGCAGTTGCAACTCAGCGATGCGGAGACCGCCAGCGAAATTAATGCGGCGAACAAATTACTGCGTGACGGCAAGGTGGATAAAGCCCTTGAGGCTTTCCGTCACGTTGTTCCCGGCGATCAGCAGCGCGATGCGCTGAACTACAACATGGCGGTGGCGGAGTATCGCAACGGAAACATCGACGCCGCCGAAAAGCTGTTTACTGAAGTCGCCGGGACCAGCACTCCAGCCATCGCATCAAACAGTCGTTACAACCTTGGCAACTGCCACTACACGAAAGCCGTGCAATTGGCGGGGCAGGACAAAGCCAGCGCCACCTCTCATCTTCGCGATGCGATTTCGCACTATCGCGGGGCTCTGCGCGGGAATTCCAACAATCCTGATGCGCGCGCCAACATCGAACTGGCTGGTGCATTGATCCGGAAGCTGGAACAAGAGCAGCAGGAAGAACAGAAAAAACAGGAACAAGAGCAGCAAAAGGAGGAAGACAAGACGAACGAAGATCAGCAGCAGGACGATCCTCGAAAGGATAGCGAACAACAGAAATCTGATTCAAAAGACTCTAAGTCCGAACAGCAAAAGAAAGAAGAGCAGCAGAATCAGGGCGAAGCATCAGCTTCTGACAAATCAAAGACGGATGAACAGAAACAGGACGACGAGAAAAACGAAAAGCCCGGTGATGAGTCGCAGAAAACAGACGATCAGAAATCGCCAGGGGGGGAATCTGAATCGCATCAGCAGAAGCCAACTGAACAACAGCCTCCTCCAAAGGGTTCAGATGGCAAACAGACTCAAACGCAAAACATGCAACAACAATCTGGTGATCAGCAGCAACCCGGCGATGACGAAATGCCGGAACGGCAGGAAGCGGAGAACCAGGTTGTTCCTGCCGGGGATCTGAAAGCAGCTGGACAGCAGGATGAGAATAAGAAGGCCGTTGCTTCCGGCGCAATGGCTGGCCCAAATGCAAAGGATGGACTGATGACTCGTGAAGAAGCCCTCAAGATGCTGCAGTCGGTACGCGACCGGGATATGCTTCGTCGCATGCAGCAACAACGACAGGAAAGATCCCGCCATGTCCCCGTCGACCGCGACTGGTAAAGTCGTGGTGTGATGAATTGTTCCTTCTCCCCCAATATCAGGTGAGGGGGGAGAAGGTGTGGACGTAATGAGCGGAATGGCGCTAGCCACCGGTAACGGTTCCTGAAAACACTGTAGAAACCGGCGGCTAGCGGGCTGTTGATTTAATACCAACCCGAAGCGCCAGCGAGGCAGAAACGCTGAATTCCTCGCTGGCGCTTCGGGTTATACTCCGCGCGGTCACAATTGAGGTTTTGTGAGCGGCAAGGCGCTAGCCGCCGGTGCTGACCGAATGCACAACCCGCGGCTAGCGCCTTGCGGCTCACTCAACAACACGTCCCTCAG
>JANOUN010000431.1:0-4497 GCA_031416875.1 Planctomycetota bacterium
ACTCGTCGTGTGGTTTCACAGCGATGCGAATGACGAAGACCAGCTCGAAGAAGTGATGTCAGCCGTCAGTTCGCAGAATTACATCGGGCTGGCACTGCGTGGCAACCGGACGCATGAAACAGCGGGCGGATTTCGCTGGGATGTGTCGTCGCTGCAGTTCGGGTCAGTTCCCCTGCAGGATCTGCTGCACGTGACAACATGTCGCCTGCGACAGGCGTTTCACATTCACAGCGAACGCATCTTTCTGGCGGGTTCCGGTTATGGTGCCGACGCTGCTCTGCAAATGCTGGTGCAGCGACCGGAATGGTTTGCCGGGGGCATCCTGCTGGACCCGGCCTGCAAAAGTGATTGCCTGACGGCAGAACGCCTGACGGGTCTGCGTGGCAAACCCGTGCTGATGAGCGTCTCCCGCAGCTGCCCAGGCGATATGCTCGCCCGCAGTGTGGAAGCCGTGCGAATCCTCAGATCTGTCGGCGGAAACGTGGACGTCGAACTGACCGAACAGCCCGTCGATCCGACTGGCAGCGAAGTCCGGATGCTCGACCACTGGATGATGAACTGCATTAACCGCGAAGCGCTGGTGTAGGCTTACGGCGGCCGTACGATGGACATTCATGTCCGTCGTTTTTGGTGCGACTTTCTCTGGTCGAAACATGTCGTGTCTCACAAGATTTGCGTCAGCGGGACGCTTTCTGGCCACGTCTCGGACATGAATGTCCAAGCTACAGGAATCGCCGCTTTGGGCCGTGCCGGAAACAGACAGACTCATCCGATCCATGCGTAGTTGGCATTTGGCAGCGCAACACAGGACTTTGCGGTAGTTGTCAGTCGCTGCAGCTCCGCGGCGTCTTCTATGGCGATCATGCCAAGTTCTTCCACGATGTCCGACGGGATGCTGCTGTAAAGATAAACGCGTGCGTGACGAAGCGTGTTGATCAGCTGCGTGATTTCGACAGCATCCTGACCGGGTTCCCGGCGCAGCGGTTTCAGGAGGTCTTCCGGATCCTGGCAGCGTCGCAGCATGGTGGCCCCGGGGCCGTCCGGAACGGGCAGATCGGCAACGACAATAATTCGTCCATCAGGCTGCACAAGTTTTGTGGCCAGCTCGATGGCGTTTCCAAACTGCTTCCATCCGGATGACGCAGCACATGGCACAGACAGCACAACGGCGTCGACCTGTTTACGTGGCTTCACGCGCCAGACGCGATCGACAAGATCTTTGCCGGCCGACATAACGTCTTCCGGTAATCCTGCCAGAATTGCGAGTGGAGAATCGCCAGGGCCGGGCACGACCTGAACCGAAAACTGCGTCCCCAGCAGCCAGCCGACTTCATCGACCAGTTGTCGGTATGGCCGCGGCTGTTCCGGCGTGAGTTCCGGATGTCCCGGAGTCCGTGACTGTTGAATCGACTCCGCGTCGGAAAATTCCGGAAAAATGCTGCTGTTTGTTCCTCGATAACCCAGCAGGCTGTCGAAGCACACCATCCCGATCGTCACGAGCAAATCCGCGTCGGAGATTCTGCGGTTCAGATACACTCGGTCACCGGCGGCCGAACTTGCCAGATAACTCAACTGGTCTGTCGCCAACGGATCGTGGACATGCACCGTCAGTTGCTGTTGCAGGTGCAATGGCACCTGTTCGACAAGGCGGCTCCAGCCCGCGCTGGCAGAATCCGGTGGCAGCATCAGCGAGAGTGCAATTCCACTGTCCGGCACCGACAGCAACTGTTCGCACACGGCGACCAGCAGATCAATCACATGCGGCGTTTCCGGATCGATCACAATCGCGACAGAATCACGCGGCACAACGCAGCGTGCAAGTTCCGGTAAGCCCAGAGGCGCAAGCAGCGCATTGCGACACTGTTCGACGACCGGTTGTGAAGGTTCGCTGCACGCCACCAGGAGTTTCACACTGTCGGTACGAACGGACGCAATGAGATTGCCGCTCTGGAGGGTGATCGATTCCGGCTGCATATCAATATAACAATCGGGCTGGGTTGAAGAGGAAGTATGGCAGTTCAAGAGCTTAACCCGTGGTCGAAGTCCGGAATGACGGACGCCAGCTGGACGAACGGCCCGACCTTCAACGACGGGTTTAAAAATTCACTGTCACTGCGTCACTGAGCTGCGTGCTGAATGCACCAACTCAGCGTTTCTTGCCTTTGCGGGTGTCTTTTTCGCGTTGTTGATCGGCCTGATCGCGGGCCGTTTGAGCAGCATCGAGCAGCTTCTTCAGAAAGCCCGGAACTTTGCGACCTTCCGGCGGTGCGGCAATCAGATTTGGTTTCGGTTTTGCGGCTGGCTTCGAGTTGTTGTCAGGTTCAATCACTTCAACGGAAGCACCGGATGCCGGCGTCATCGAACCAGCCCCCAGCAGCTTTCGCTCAGCGATACTCCACAGACTGGACGCGATGAAATAGATGCACAATCCTGCAGGCTGATGCCAGAACATCACGCCCATGAACAGTGTCATCATGTTCATCATCTTGTACTGTGCTTCCTGCTGTTCATCTGTGGCAGGCGGCATAAACATTTTTTGCTGCGTCAGAAACAGACCGACCGTAAACAACGGCAGCAGGCTGAAATCAGCCCCCAGATAGGGCAGACTGAACGGCATGCGAAACAAAGAGTCCGGCCCGGCAAGGTTTTCGATCCATAGCAGTTTCTGCAGCCGCAGGTCCACTGCCGAGTTGAGCGCGGTGTACAGGCCGATGAAGATGGGCATCTGCAGAAACAACGGCAGACAGCCACCGATCGGATTGATTTTATGCTTCCGCCATAATTCCATCTGAGCCTTCGCGAGTTTTTCGCGATCGTCCGCATATTTGGCTTTCAGCTCAGTCAGCTTTGGCTGCAGTTCCTTCATGCGAGCCGCGCTGATGGCCTGCTTGCGGGAAATCGGAAACATGCAGCCACGGACAAGGACCGTCAACGAAATGATCGCCACAAAATACGGAAGCCCAAACGTATAAAACGTGTCCAGCAAATAGTGCATGCCTCGTGCAACAAATCCGAACCAGCCGTAATTCAGCACATGAGCGGCCGACATCGGTGCCGGGTCGAGAAGTTCGCGTCTCTTGGGGCCCACAAAGAAGGCAAACTTGTGAGTAACCGAGTCTCCATCGCCTTTCGGTTTCAACTCGACCGGGTTGGATGCCATGCGAATGCTGACGTCGGACATCCGGGGTTCCGTCGGATCGGCCCAGATCAGCACGGGAAACGTGCGTTCGATCCATTTGGTTGCGAAATCTGACCGAACATCATCGGGACGGTCATCCAGCGGCGCGATCAGGGCTGCGAAGAACTGCACGTCCACTCCGGCGTAGCGAAACGCGGACGTCCATTCTTTTTCTTCCCGCAGGAAATCAAACTGCTCTTTTTGAGTCAGCGTTTGACCTTTTTCCTCTTCGACTGCATCAACGTAACTCTTGACGGTACCAGCGGCCGTCGTTGTGCCTTTTGTGCCGTCAATGAATTCAATGTGGATATCGCGATACTTCGATGTATGTTCCTGATTCTCCAGCAGAACACCGACCGGTCCCTGCATTTCGTATTCGACCGATGTCTGCTTGTCTGACAGATTCGTCATCTCGATCGCGACCTGCAGCGTGTAAAACGAAGCATCTTCGCGCCACGCTTTTTCGAGTTCTTTGCCGGTGAGGTTGAGTTTCGGCAACGTATACGTCTTGCGAATTCGCAGCGACTTGTCAGGTGCTTCGTATTCAAAAGTTGCCGAGGACCCTTTTTCGTTTTCGTCGGTGCCCGACAGTTTCCAATGAGCCGTCTCCAGCGTCTGGCCAGCCTTTTCCAGTTGCTTGTCGATCACGCCAAACGCCGTGGAAAACGTTCGCTCCGGCGTCGGGTTGTTTCCCACGATCCGAGCCTGCAAAGTTTCATCTTCGAGGTCCCGAAACTGCGGCGATGTCAACCGCACACTCTCGATCGCAGCTCCGGCAGAAGTCAGATCGACTGCCAGCGCATAACCGCTTTCCGGGTTGATGGATCCCAGTGTGACTTCCTCACTCGGATACTCCGGAATTGTCAGATCCGCCACTGTCTGGGCATGATCGATGGAGTCGCCCGGCGCGTTCGGATCGCTGGCTTCCGCCGCGATTGCCTGCTGAGGATCAGTTTTGGCGGCATCCACGACCTGCTGATCAGCCGCTTTGGGCTTCTTCTTCTCCGGAAAGAACCTGGGCTGAAGGTACTGACTCCAGAGAATCATGAACAACAGCGACGTCATGAGGAACGTAAAAAGGCGACGGTTTTCCATAGAATCCAGCCACGAAGCAAGCGTGGTATCAGTCAACACTCAAACCTGGGCACCGCGATGTCAGACCGCTCAACGCGTCAGCGGGCCAAAACGAAGCCGCGCAAGATACTCGAACAGAACGCGGTCGTGTATTCACGGATCTTTAGAACCGTGCATTCCCTCGACTTTTCTGCATTCCGGAAGCTGGTGCGTCTTCAGAACTAAGAATTTGGGTCGAGTCTGTA
>JANOUN010000432.1:0-2132 GCA_031416875.1 Planctomycetota bacterium
TCACGAATTCACTCGGATATGGCCCCTGGACTCGGTTACGAACGGCTACATTTTACGCAGACAACTGCGCGAACGGGAGTCTGGATTAACATTAAACCGCGTTCACAATGAGATGCGGAGTTTTCTGTAGGGCACACCGAGGATTCAATGCAAATGTGGTGTGCCTTCGCAGCTTGTCAGCTGCTTGTCACACCCTACGAATTTCAAAACTCCGGATGCCATTCTGAACCTGGGTTAATATAGCTGTCACACGAAATGGTGATTGATCTCGACCTTCGCAAAAGTATTCGTGAAGCAGCGTTGGCGGCGTTTCTTTCGCGGAGCGAAAGGCGACAATCCTACACCAAGTGCCATTCAGCTAACGCCACACCGCTTGCCGACGGCACTCTCTGTCACTTTTCAAGGGATTGTTGCAGCATTGTCAGTGCCTGCCAAAGATTGGCCTGCGTCCACAGCAGAGGCGTGATGTCGTTTGGAATCCATTCGCCTTTTTCGCAGAAGTATGATTCCGGGCAGCGATACCGGGGAAACCGGCTTCCGGCCGGTGTCAATTGCGACAACGCTCGACGAGTTGCTTCAATCTGTAATTGCAGTGAAGCGGGATCACCGTCGGCGAGATACCGTTGTCCGTGAATGCAGGCGATGACCGGATCGAAAATGCACCATTGAGCTTCCATACCGGGCTTCAGCAGTTTGTCCCGTGCGTCCAGGTCATCGCTGAAATCTGCGGTCCGTGCTTCCGCAGACATCAATGTCCGATAGTCTGCACACCAGTAAGAATCTCCCGGATAGCGACGAATGCCGTGCGGTCCCTGCAAATGCGTCTTTACATCGGCGAGGATCGTGTCCTCAAGGGCTCGATCACGCAGGACGTTGAGCGGATAAATCAGAAACAGCAGCGCAGCATCATAGCGCCGATTCTGCAGAGGATCAGACTGAACACATTCTGCAGGAAGGATTTCAAGCAGCGCCTTGCGACACTTTGCCAACAGGACATCGACATCCTTCTTCGTGATGGGATGACTTACGTTCGCCAGATGCTCGCTCACGGCAGACTGCTGCATCAATTCCCGCAGTAACGACAGTCCGGCAACGACGCAGCCAATGCTGGAAGCCGCAACTTTGCGCACTTCTTCCCAATGACCACTGTCTTCATCCTGCCACACTTCGACCGCTTGCCAGAAGTGCACCAACAACGCCAGCAACTCCCAGTCAACGGCATCTGTCGCCAGGTCACCACGACTGATCAATTGACATGAAAGCCACAGGAAATATCCCAGCGCGTCGTTCTGAGCGTGAGCCCATTTCTCGGTGTTCTCGGTCAGATGCGTGCCGTCGAAACGAATATGAGGACGATGCATGGGATCTGACGGATCAACTTTTCCGTCAATGATGTCCGTGAATCGATGGCGGTATTTAGTAAAAAACGCAGTCAGTGACTGAACGCACGCCCGAGGAATCGCAGCGTCATTGAGCACTGCCAAATGGGCCCATGCGATCTGCATGTTGTCACGGACCCAGACGTTGTGGTATCCCGACAATTCATAATCGCCGCCCTCACCTGCAGCAGCTGAGAAGAGTCCATTTGGCAGAGTCGGGAACAGAAATGTCCCCTGTTGTTCAAGAAACTGAGTCAACTCCCGCACGTCCTTCGCGGTTGTTGATTTCTGAATCCAATCCGCCGGTGCTGTTCTTGTCCAGTCCATTGTCTCTTGTCTCCTTCAAGGCGAGCGGGGGACGTAAGTCCCCTGATGCTGCATCCAGGAACAATCCGGGGGTTGACTCCCCCGGCTCGCTCTTATGTTTTCTGCTGCTGCCAGCCCAATTGCTAGCGTGTCGGTCCTTCAGTCAAAATGACTCACGAGCGGTATTGTGGTAAAATTCAGGATTCCCTGCACGTCCGAATCTGACACTCTCAAGAAAGTGGAATTGGCCAGTTCCAGCCTGCTGAGAAACCGCCGTCCACGTAGAGAGTCTGGCCTGTGATCAGGACATGCTGGCCTGAGACTGAAAAGAGTTGATCGGGCACAATGTGATTCCTTGTTTGGTATTCGACACACGTCACGTGATAAAACATCGCCACTCTGCGAAGATGCAGGGTCCTGGAAAAGGGGTCTGGAACCAATAGTGCG
>JANOUN010000433.1:0-2103 GCA_031416875.1 Planctomycetota bacterium
TACCGGGGGAGAAGGTGGCCGGCAGGCCGGATGAGGGGGCTTTCAGCGATGGCAGCGTGCAGGAAAAGCCCCCTCACTCTATCCCTCTCCCGCAGGCTGTTTGCGGCAACGCTGCATTGTGATCCGATGCGAAACCTTGCAAACAAGCTGGGGGAGAGGGTAAGAACTTTTACTGTCCAACTGACATACGTGTTGTCAGCCATTCTGATTTCACTCAGCTCTTCATCGGCCGCGGCCGTCCATCCGGTGTCCGTCACTCGCACGCTCGTCTATGTGACGCGCGCGCGAATCGACGTGACGATCGAGGTCTTTCTCGAAGACCTTTATCTCTTCCATAATCTGAAGCCGAACCAGGCCGACTTTCTGGACGCCGCGACCATTCAGCGGGGCATCGAACTGCATCAAACCTTCGTCGCCCAACGATTTGTGATTCGGGATGCCGATGGCTCCATACGAACGCCGGACCAACCTCCGAAAGTCACGGCCGCCATTCCGGAGGATGGCGTTTCGCTCGCTGACCTGATGGCTCACAAGCTGACCTTTGCGATGCAGTACCA
Source organism: Planctomycetota bacterium (assembly GCA_031416875.1). Classification (GTDB taxonomy): domain Bacteria; phylum Planctomycetota; class Planctomycetia; order Planctomycetales; family Planctomycetaceae; genus SXXK01. The sequence goes on from JANOUN010000433.1 coordinate 558, forward strand.
CTTCCCTGCACCGCCCGACTTCCTGACGTTTGAGCAACAGTTTACGGATGCCGACGGTGTCTTGCTGTCTGAAATGCAGCTGCAGGTCCGACAGGAAAATGCGGGCGATACGATCAGCAAAGCCCTGGTCCCGAACTTGCCCGAAACAATTCGCTTCGACTGGACAAATCCGCCGCTGTCAAAGGATGCGTCGGAGCAGGAACGCGAACAATGGGCGACACAGCAGCAGCAAGAGACCCTCGGAATCACCAGCTACAGCTCGGTTTATTCGTTCCTGTACATCGAGAACCATGAGGTCCGCCACGAGATCCTGATCCCGCTGCTGACACTGGAACAGAGTGTTCCGCTGAATCGCGCGCAAAAAGACTTCCTGACGGTCCAGGAGCAGGAGGCTGTTCGACCGCTGATTGAAGAATTCTTCATGTCGGGCAATCCAATCGAAGTTGATGGTGTCCGCCCGGTGCCGGTCGTCGAACGCTGCGACTTCTATGGAGTCAACTTCCGCGATCTCGCGCAGGTCACGGACCGAAAACCGGTGGCCATGTCGAGTGCCCGCGCTGGCATCATTCTGTCTTATCCGGTCGCGTCGGCTCCGAGGAACCTGAGACTGACCTGGGATCGATTCCACAAATCGCTCTGGGCCGTGAACATGATTGTGTTCACAGGGGACAAGGCGTTTCGGAAGACCCTGTCCCGGATCGGTGCCAACAACATCTTCGAATGGACTTCGCCGAAAGACTCACCTGTGACACAGGAACTGCCGCTGGCACCAGTCGTCGCAGAACTTCCAGCGATCCCGACAGTCCGCGTGCCCGCGTTGTCATTGATCGCACTGGCACTCTCCCTGGCTTCGCTGATTCCAATGGCTCGTCGCAAACTCCGCTCGAAAGACGTGTGGACAGCCGTGCCTCTGCTGTGTGCTGCTGCCGCGTCGTGGATCTTTGACGTCGGCACATTCACGACACGCTGGGGATCACCCCCGCAAATTTCCCACGACGAAGCGCGCCGAGTCGTGACGCAGCTTATGGCAAACGCCTACGAAGCTTTTCGCTATCGGGGCGAAAACGAAGTCTACGATGCTCTGGCCGTCAGCACCTCCGGCGAAGTGCTTGAGGAGCTTTATCTGCAGATTCAGCAAAGCCTCAGAATGGCCGAGCAGGGTGGCGCGGTCGCGCGAGTGAAGCAGATCGACATCATCGAAGCTGTCAGGCAAGCTCCGCCATCAACAGGCAATCCACCGCAGTCCGAATTTGCGTTCACCTGCCTCTGCCGCTGGAACATCACCGGCACCGTCGAGCACTGGGGACACATCCATCAACGCACCAACCAGTTCCAGGCCAGCCTTCTGGTCGAACCCATTCCGGTGCATCCAGACGATGTGACCTCAACGGAACACCACTGGAAGCTCACTCGAATCGACGTCACCGACAGCCAGCGCCTGCACTTCGAAACGCGGTTAAGACAGATTGAGGCACCCTGACAAGGACACGCTGCTCAGTGGAAAGGTCGGCGAACCGATAGTCTGTAGGCCGGACCAAGCGCAGCG
>JANOUN010000434.1:0-2150 GCA_031416875.1 Planctomycetota bacterium
TGCTGCATGTCCGCCATCGAACGGGCGTCGCTGGGAGTGATGCAGGTCGCGGCGAAAACTGACACAGGCAGTTAAGATTTCGGTATCTGCGGTAGATGCTGAAAATGTGAGTCTGATGTTCATTGACATGCTTCGTCGTCAATGCGTTCAAAATCAGCGACAGCTTCGTCGAACGCTGAGTCTTCCTGCCAGGATCCGACCAGCGAATCCAGATCAGAGTATTCAATCGTCGCAGCGTCCAGCGCCAAGCCGCGAGCCAGTGCTTCCACGGCCACAGTGTTAATGCTCTTGGATTCCTGCTGCGCCAAACGGCGCAGTGCCTGGTCGATAGAATCAGGGATGGAGCGAATTGTATATTGCTTACTCATGATGCAGGCAGTGTAGGCGTGCTGTTGCAGGCACAGCAATCCCGTATTCGCTGTCATGTCGAATTTACCCGCTATTGCTGTAGTTCAACCCATTTTTCTGTCTGCTCTAGTGCTCTGTCACTGATGGAGTGAGGGGTGGCCGGGGTTGGAGGGCGCTAGCCCGAAACCCCGGGGCTTCCTTCGCTCCGCTCAGTCCAGCCCCGGCCACCCGATCCATCAAAGCAAGAGTGACAGAGCACTAGTGGTCATGCCTATCTGACTGTATGACTGTGCGCGTGGCGGTACAGTTCGCTATAAAGCGGCGCATCTTTCGGTTGAATACGATCCGCATGAGTGTCAGCGAAGAAGCTGTGTCGGCGCAATCATGCTCTCACTATTCGTCGGAACTTGATTAAGGACCTAAGTTCAGTGCAAGTGACTTCAAACGATCTGCTGCTTGTCACCGGAGCGACCGGCCTCGTTGGCAGTCATGTGGCGGAGCAGGCAGTGCAGCGCGGCTGGCGCGTGCGAGCGCTGGTCAGACCAAATGCTGATGTGAGTTTCCTCCGCAGACTGAACGTGGAATTGGTGCACGGTGATCTGGATCAGCCGGAATCACTGAAGTCCGCGTGTGACGGCGTGACGATCGTGATCCACTGCGCGGCCAAAGTCGGTGACTGGGGACGCACGGATGAATATCGTCGAATCAACGTCACCGGAACCCGCTCACTGCTGGAGGCGGCACTGGCCACAAAGACCCTGAAGCGTTGGGTACAGATCAGTTCCCTGGGTGTTTACGAAGGCAAAGATCACTACGGCACCGATGAAGCGACGGCCCCTTGTACAACCGGGATCGACGGCTACACGCTCACAAAAGTGGAGTCTGAATTGCTCGTCTGCGACTACATTCGCGATCGCAAATTGCCGGCGGTGGTTTTTCGACCCGGTTTTATCTACGGGCCGCGTGATCGAACTGTCCTGCCAAAGCTGACCGAGCGCCTGCGATCCGGAAAGTTTGCGTTCCTCGGTTCGCCGGACAAGCTGATGAACAATACCTTCGTCGGCAATCTCTGCGAAGCCATCTGGCTGGCGGTCGAACGTGACAATATCGTGGGAGAAGTGTTCAATATCCGAGACCCGCGTGCCGTGACAAAACGCGAATTTATCGACACCGTGTGTGATGCCGCTGGAATCACCAGACCGACAAAGATCGTACCGCTGCCGATTGCAAAATTTCTTGCGAAAGCGATGGAGACCACATGGAAACTGCTCGGCAAAAAAGACGCCCCGCTGCTGAACAACGCTCGGATCAAGTTTCTCGGCCTGAACCTGGATTACGGTATCGACAAGGCCGTGCGTCAACTTGGCTATGCACCCTCAGCAGACTTTCGCGACGCCATGCCGCTCAGTATCGGACCACGCAATTAGATGCGAAAGTCCAGATCACCACGGTCAGTTGCCACGGCTGGCCAGTTTGTGATTCTGCGATTCCTGTAGGGTGCGTGAAGCGAAGCGCAACGCACCATGCTTGTCGCAGGATCCGCAGTGGTGTGTTGCGCTCCGCTGCACACACCCTACTTTCACTGAACCGTCAAGAGAAAAGGGATTTGAACCACGAAAGGACCCAACGCGGGCTTCGCCCGCACCCCAAAGTAGCCATCACGCTCCGTCGTGATGAGCATTTGTCGATCGACATCCATCAACCACGACAGGGTTCCACGATCTGCGCCTGCATGGGCGGAAGGACAGTCAGCGCGGGGTGGCACTGGCAGGATCAATGTCCGGGCGGTCAGTGATTGCGTG
>JANOUN010000435.1:0-7232 GCA_031416875.1 Planctomycetota bacterium
GCTCCCGCTTCGATACGGGACAAATCAAGCAGGTCATTCAGCAAACGATGCAGGTGATTGCCGTTGCTCAACACACGCTGCAGATGGGCGTGCTGCTCGGGCAGCAGCGGAGCATCACCGTTGAGCAGCAGTTCTGTGAAACCCAGGACCGCACCGATGGGAGTGCGGATCTCGTGACTCATATGGGCAAGGAAATCAGACTTCGCGCGGCTTGCACTTTCCGCCGCGTCGCGCGCTGCTGCCAGTTGAGTCTGTACCTGCCGAAGATGATTTGCCGATTCCTGAAGTTCAAGGGATCTGGCTTCAACAACGGCCGTTCGGTCTTCGACGATTCGTTCCAGATTCGCATTCAGATCCTGCAGGCTGCTGAATCCTTCGGCGTTTTCCAGCGCGGCACCTGCGATCGTCGTCAGGTATCTGGCGATGCGCAGTTCATTCGGTCCAAACAGATCGCGCACCTCTGTGTTACAGACGACCAGGCAGGCGGTCGCCCTGGATCGCACCACAATCGGGCAGGCCAGGATGGAGCGAAACTCCGAGCCTGATGCGCTGGTGGCAAAGGCATCCCGCGTCTTTAAGGAAGTCAGCACACAGGCACGAATTGCTTCCGATGGAACTGCCGGCTGGCCGCGCTCGTCAATGGAGATGATCTCGCAATAGTTGCTCCGTAAAAGTCGCCGAGCTGCATCGGCCGAAGTGTCGATGATCACGGTCGGATCAATTGCCGAAGCAATTGCTCGGCCCGTTTCCAGGAGGGAGTCAAATCGATCCACCAGTGAAATTGAAGAAAACATTCTCTGCGGGAGTTGCGCATTCCTGAACGCGGAATAAAGTCGTTCCGTGTTTTCCAGTTCCGTCTCCGCATCCGCACAGCCCATTTCCATGCGGATTTTCTGCAGCAGCAGCTTGCTCTGTATGACTTCGTATTCTGCCGACTGCTGGCTGGCAACCTGCACACTTTTCTGCAGCAGAAACATCGCCCGGCGATTACAGTTTTTAAACAACTGGGCCCATGCATATTCGCGAAGGGCATGCGGAAGTTCATTGCGAAATCGCAATGCAATCAGCAGTGCCTTGCGGGCCGCTCGACGATGATCTCTGATGATGACCCGCCGCGGACTGCGCGTCAAAGGAGATCTGTTCTCCAGGAAGCCTCGTAATGCAGTCGCTTTCCATGCAAACAAAGGCGACGTGTAGGTGTTGGAAATGCCCGCGTTGCGAGCCGCCTCAATTCCCCGATCCAGAGCCTGAACGGCTTCGGCAAATCGCCCTTCTGAAATCAGATGCACTCCCTGTGCCAGAAGCACATGCGCCTGTCCCTGCACGTCCGCACGAGGTCGTTCCAGTTCGCACTGCAGGATTCTGGACGGAATATCTCCATTGGTCGCTCGTGCCCAGACTTCGATGATATTGCCGCACACCTGAAAATCGCCCACCGCCAGACCCGAGTCGTACGCGTCCCGTGCAAGTTGTGCGGCTTCAGCGAAACGGCCCAGACGGTACAGCGATGCTGCCACCTGATACTGAGCAATATGCTTTTCCCAGAAGTCGCCCGCCCGTTCCAGGATGCGCACGCTGCGGCGACCGACATCCACACATTCTTCAAACTGAGCGGCGGAATACAGCGCAATGGCCAGACAGTGCAAAGATTGCCCCTGTCCCCAGATATCATTCTGTGCGGTGCGGATCTGCAGCGACCGACGCCCGTACGAAATCCCTCGCCGACTGAGTGGTATCAGACTCATCGCCGGAGCATGCTCTGAATACGCCTGCGCAAGTTCTGCCGTGGGTTGATAGCGTTCGGCGAGATTCATGCCGCGAAAGTGCACATGCAGAACATCCAGCTTGCTGCGCACGAACCAGTACGCATAGGCCAGCCGACTGTGCAGTCTCCAGATCAGGCGATCATTGGCTGAAGGTTCTGTTGCGATCCGGCCGACAAACCAACCAGGCAACAGCGAATGCAATACCTGCACAGCAATTTCACGCACGGTAGAAAGTGGTAACATCCAGGTAGAAGGCAGCTTTCCTCCCAGACTGCATAATGCGGATTCCCAAAGTTCGATTGCCCGATCTTTGCGGTCTTCCTTGAATGCCAGTTCACCCAGTTTGAGGGTGACCTCCGCGCGCAGGGTCGCTGAGTCCGCACAAAGGATGGCACGTTCAAAAAGCGGTTCCGCTTCCTGATAGCGACCGCTCAGCATCAGCACATCACCCAGCCCGTACAGGACCCTGAAATCCGGCTCTTCGAACCGAGCGGAAAAACTTCTCAGCGCAATGCGGTACTGCTGCTCGGCCGACTCCAGCGCGTGACTGGTTCGCGCCAGTTCGGCAGCCTCAATGGCATAATCTCCTGCGAGATCCGAACGGCCGGACGCGTCGTGATGAAATGCAATATCGAAGACGCGGTGCGGTTCAAAGCGGCTGAGATAGACAGCGGCTCTGCGGTGAACGGATTGCCGGCGCTGCGGAGTCAGCGTGTGCAGGACCGCGTCGCGAATCTGATCATGCATGAAAGAACAAATGCTTCCGGATGCTCGCTCCCAGATCAAACAGTTTCGGCGTGGCTCGATCAGCAGTTCCAGCACCCGTTCCGGAGGAATTCTGGCCAGGTCCGCTGCCATCTCGATGGAGAAGTCCTTGCCAAGCACCGAACCCACAGCCAGCAATTCCTGTGATTCTTTTGGCAGGCGGAAAATTCGCTGTTTCAGAACTTCAGCCGCTTCGCCCGACATTTGCAGGTTTTTAAGTTGTCCCTCATCAACCTGCCAGCCGGAAGCAGAGGGTGTCAGCACGCCGCCTTCCACCAGTCCACGCAGGACAGCGGAAGCCATAAACGGATTGCCAGCCGACATCTCCCAGACGGTCGTCAGAATCTGCGTGGGAAGGCCTCCGGTCATTGAGCCCAGCAGATGGTCATGGTCCGCCCGAACCAAAGGGTCAAGACTAATTTTTGTGGCGCACTTAAGATTGTCCCTCAACCGTTCTGCCGTGCTGTCGGAAGGACGCGTGCCGACAATCAGCAGCGTGGGGCTGGAATTCGTCAGATGCCAGCATTCCAGCATCGTCAATGTGAGGTCATCGGCCCAGTGTATATCATCCAGAAGAATCAGAACCGGTTTCTCCGGCGTCCCCAGCGCCCGAAAGAATGTCGCCAGTGCGATGGCAATGCGTCGGTCCGAGAGATCCTGCGTGCGTTCAGCGGAAACATGCAGCGCAAGCTCGGTTGCCAGTTCCGGGACAACGGTCACCAGCTCTCGCGCAAACTCACTCAATTCAGATTGCAGGTGAATCCTGAGTGCCTCGTCATGACGAATCACCGCGAGGCACTGCGACAGGATTTGCCTGAGTGAAGCAAGCGGAGCAAGCCCGCTCTGATTCTGTCCCTGGTCGCGAAACACACGAAAGCCGGATGATACTGCAATGCGTGAGATTTCCAGCAGCAGTCTGGACTTGCCAAGCCCGGAAGCCGCTGTGACCAAAACTGTGCGACTTTGACCCTGTGCGACAGATTCCAGTTCGGACCTGAGCAGTGCCATATCGCGGGATCGTCCGACGAACGCCGGTTCGATCAGTGTCTCCCGGCGATCCATCGTCCCGAGAACCATGCATGGCGGATATTCCGCCCCCAGCATCGTCCCGATCTGTCGCAGGTCATACAGAACACCTGCGGCAGACTGGTAACGGTCTCGGGGATGCTTCTGCAACAGCCTGAGTACGATGTCGCTGAGATGTCCGGGAATCAGCGGGTTGATTGACGTCGGATCGGGAATCGGCGACGTCATATGATGAAATACCAGATCACCGACACTGTCAGCCGTAAATGGTACACGCCCGGTCAGACACTCAAAGAGCAGAATTCCCAGAGAGTACAAGTCTGATGAGGCACGTACATCCTCGTCGAGCGCGCCGAGCGCTTCAGGCGATGTGTACGCTGCGACCTCCAATGCCACCGCAGCATTTTGCAGTCCCTGCAGCATCATCAAAGGACCAAAGCCTCCGATAAAGGCCTTCGTGCTTCCTGCCGATTCCTCGACGATAATCTCGCGTGGACGGAGACAACGACGGATCAGGCCGTGCTGGTGCAGATCGACCAATGCAATCAGGATTTCTTCAGCGATGCTCAGTGTCCTGGCGACGGAGAGTTGTGAAGATGCAATCTGATCGGCCAGCGTCCTGCCCGGTGTCCATGGACAAATGATGCGACTGCTGGCGTCTTTGAATTCAAAGTCCAGCGGAACAGTCATCCGGTCAAATGACAGCAGCGCCAACCGCGCTGTTTCGTACTCCAGACGCATCCGAACTGCCGGTGGCGTATCAGTACTGAATGACACCTCATGAATGATGACCTTCTCGCCCGCATCATTTGCAGCAATCACGGAACGGCAAACGTCATCCTCGCTGATGACAGAGCACACATGGTACTGTGACCAGGATTTGTGACTTTGTTTCAGCAATGGAAGCCCCTTCACTGGAAGGCACGATGCAGCATGTGATCAATCCAAACCCTGCGGCAGGTCGGGCCTCAGATCAATTTGTATCCGCCGAGTCGATCTGAATCTGAATAATGTCGTCCCGCCGTACAAAGAACGCATCCAGGACCTCCGGGTCGAATTGCGTGCCCCGCCCTTCTGCCATGATTGCAAAACACTTCTGCAGAGGAAACGCCGGTTTGTAGGGGCGTTTGCTGCTCAAGGCGTCAAATACGTCTGCGACGGCAGTGATTCGACCTTCCACAGGAATGTCTTCTCGGGACAAACCCAGGGGATACCCGTTTCCATCCCATCTCTCATGGTGCGTCAGCGCGATGCGACGCGCCATTTCAAGAATTGGGGAGGAACTTGCATCCATAATCCGGGCACCTATGTCAGTATGTCTGCGAAGCATGACCGCATCGCCGTCCGGAACCTTGTGCACAATTCTGTTGCCGAATCCACAATGCTTCTGCATCATTTCGTACTCTTCCGGAGTCAGCTTGCCCGACTTGAGCAGGATTGAGTCAGGAATGCCGATCTTGCCCACGTCATGCAACTGGGCCGCTGGCTCCAGTATGTCCAGGTCCCGCCTGGAGAATCCCAGTTGCGCAGCGATCACGCGCGCATATCGCCCCACCCGGACAATGTGTTGTCCGGTATCGTCATCCCGGAACTCAGCAGCGCGAGCCAGACAATGAATCACGTCCAGTCGCGATGATTCCAGTTCCGCGGTCCTGCGCCGCACAGCCTCCTCAAGCTCTTCTGAATAGCTGTAAAGACGATCCTGATAAGCTTTGACCTTCAGAACGTTGCCCAGTCTCGCCAGCAGCTCTTCGCTGTGAACAGGCTTTGGCAGCAGGTCCGTCGCGCCTGCCTGCAGCGCAATAAGTTTTGTTTCGGGGTCCGAACTGCCCGTCAGGATCAACACCGGTGTCCTGCATAATTCTTCGTCAGACCGAATCGCGGCGAGGATCTCCAGACCATTGATTCCAGGCATCTGGATATCCAACAGCACAACGTCCGGCCGGTTCAGCCCCATGAGCGGCAGCGCCTGACCTGCATGGTCTGTGGAGATCAGGTTTCGGTAACCACCCATCTCCAGATAGCGCCGTACGACCTCAATGTTGAGTGGTTCGTCATCAACAATCAGGATGCAGGATTGCTTAATATCCCGCTCATTCAGACTGCGACGCATTGAAACGCTTGATGTCAGGGAGCAGGTCCGTGATTCCGATTTGTGTGGAGTCAGCATGATGCTTCTCTTCATCCGTCGAGTGGAAAAAGGCTGATTTTCTGAGACTTCTGCGTCAAGATCACGTTAGAGATGCTTCAGCAAGAAACGAAACACTTGAGTCCGAATGTATTCAAACTCAGAAAGGGTGTTCAAAAAAACATACATCTGGAAAGATCGACGGCTGCACTTTGTCGACAGAATCCACCGTAACTCGGCGATTGGCGCATGCGGTACAGATCATGCCGATGACAATAGCGGATTATTCCCCATGACTGGGGGAATCACCCGATGGGGAAATACCACCCTGTGCGGCCAAGTCATCACCCTGATTATCCCAAACTGTGTATCTACTCAGTTTTTGGCATATCGGGCAGTCAAAGCAGCGTCCTGGAAGCGTGTCTTGGCCAGGTTGTTGCCTTCAGTCTTGAGGCAAACCTTGCTTTTTCGGTAAAAACGCAGAAAACGATTGTCGGCAATTTGAACTCACGTCAGGCAAGGATGCCATGATCTCACACATTCGAAATTCGCACGGACGGACATTGACTCGGACAACGACTGCTGCTGCTGCTGCTGTCGCGGTCGTTGTCGGCCAGTTGTGCGCCACCTGGCTGAATCTCTGCGGCACGTCGCCGGATTCAATTGCGGCACTTGCGCTGGGGTTTGCTGCCGGCGTGATCCCTGTGCGCTGGCTGAGTGAGCGCATTCTGCAGCGCTCGATCGGTCGGCGACGAACACGTGCCCGTGTTGCATTGTGCTTGTCAGCGCTGATGCTGATCGCGCTGAGCTGGCTCACACCGACATTGCTGAATGCCACATTGCTCGCGGGCTGCGAAACGATCGGCTCAGCGTGGCCAGTCGCATCGATCCTGACGATGCTTTTTCCGGCACTGGTCGTGGCGCTGGTCACCGCTGCCGCAGGTTTGTTCTTCAGTGCAGCTGATGCCCAACCCGACATGCCATGGTTCAACACCGCGCTGGCTGGTGCTCCAGGAGTTTTGGTGTTGCTGATTCCAGTCTGGCTGGGGATGTCCGCGTTTCCGCTGGCTGGTTCAGCCACTCTGATGGTCGGACTGGCGTTGGCCACACAATTCCTTAAACACACAATCGATCAGATTCCAGACCACGGGTCCATTTCCGGTGCCTCGCTCGTTTCGGCACCAAGTACAAGGGACCAGTGCACTGTCGCGCTACCCTTGACCGCAGTCGGCATTCTGATTGTGGCCATCGCGGAAATTCTATGTCGCCTGATACCGGGCAGTCTGCCGGTTCTGATCCAGTCCGTTTGCATCACGGCACTGGCGCTCGCCGTTTTGTCACGGCCCCTGACAATGAAACTTCTGACGACAACCGCGATGCAGTTTCTGGCAGTCCTGACGCTGGCACTGTTGCCTGTCCTTTTTGTGCCGCTGGCGGATCTGAATCTTGCGATCAACACCGGCAGTCTGTCGGCGTTTTCTGTGCTGCTGTTGCGTTCTGTGCAGTGCGCTGTCTTCACCACCGCGGCGTTTGTGCCAGTCCTCTGC